>JBDSYI010000176.1:0-3558 GCA_039925745.1 Casimicrobium sp.
CCGACGCGCTCATGCGGCTGATCGATGAGGTCGCAATGGCAGAGAAGCGCACGGTGTTGGTGCTCGACACTGTCACGGGCAGTACAGCGGATCGACTGTATCGACGGCTCGGCTGGCAGGAGAGCGGTCCGATCCCCGACTACGCATTGATGCCAACGGGCGAGCTCTGTTCAACAACGTATTTCTACAAACACGTCCGAGCGAACACTGCTACATCTGCTTGAACAGATGTTGATAGGCGCGCGACACGGGTAGCGGTTTCGGCACGCCGTTGACGCTTAAGGTCACGCGCCCATCGCCATCGCGTTTGCTCGACGTGATGCAGCGAACATTGACCACCGTGCTGCGATGCACTTGCCAGAATTGATCGCCGTCAAGCGATTGCAGCAGCTCGGCTAGTGGCATACGGATAACGTGTTCGCCATTGGCGGTGTTAACGATGGTGTATTTGTCGTCGCTTTGAAAGTAGAGGACTTCATCGACCGAGATTTGATAGGTGACTTCGCCGCGACTGGCGCGAATCCAGCGCAGTTTTTGCTGAGCTATGCCGCCCGTGGTCGACGCAGCGCGTGAGAGCAGGGTGAGGATTCGCGAGAGGTCGGGCGCTGGGGCGCTTTGTGCGAATGCGGCTTTGAGGCGCGTGACGGTTTGCTGCAGGCGCTCGACTGTGACGGGTTTCAGCAGATAGTCGATAGCCTCGTTTTCGAACGCCTGCACGGCATATTGATCGTACGCGGTGACGAAGACGACGCGCGTTGCAGTCTCTATGCCTTGCGCGACTTCTATGCCAGTTTGACCGGGCATTTTGATGTCGAGGAACGCGATGTCGGGCTCGTGCTCGGCGATCATTTGCGCTGCTTCATTGCCATTCGTAGCCATGGCAATGATTTGCAGTTCGGGCCATAGCGCGGCGAGCTTGTCGCGAAGGTCTTCGCGAAGCAGAGATTCGTCGTCGGCGATGAGTGCGGTACTCATAGGAATTTAAACGGTTGTGATTGAACGAGCCAGCGGCGCCGTGATGGTGATCACAGTCCCCGGTGCAGCATCGGCGACCGTCAATGTTGCCTGCCCATCGTAGAGCACGCTCAAGCGTTCACGCAAATTGGTAAGCCCGACACCCGCACCCGAGCTGTCGGCGCGATCCGAAAATCCGAGACCGTTGTCGGCCACCGTCAGCACCATCGACTCGTCCGAGCGCCGCGCCGCCACGCGCACTCGCCCGCCTTCAATTTTTGGCTCCAGTCCATGTTTAATGGCGTTTTCCACGATGGGCTGCAATAGCATCGGCGGCAGCGACGCGCTCTGCAGATCCGGTTCAATATCGAACTCAAATTGCAGTCGCTCGCCCATCCGGATTTTGAGGAGTTCGAGATAGTTGCGCAGCAGATCGACCTCCTGCTTCACGGTGCCTTGTTGTGCGCGGCTTGCCGTGAGACTTTGCCGCAAATACGCGATGAAGTTGTCCATCATCAGGCTCGCTTTTTCTGGCGCGCGCGGGATGAGCGTTTGAATATTGGCGAGCGTATTGAAAAGGAAATGCGGCTCGATCTGCGCCTGCAACATTCGCATCTGCGCCTGCACGAGTTGCTTCTCGCTAGATACTGCCTTTAAGTTCTCGCGCGCCATGATTTCGTCTACTTTTTTCTGCTCCCATTGCGCACCAAAGAACGAGCGCCCGGCGAAAACCGATAAGCCTTGCGCTGTTAGCCCAATACCCCAGCCGATCATGGGCCAATGCGCCCAGAACGGGCCGCCGATCACGACATTTAAGAGCCAAAGTCCCGGAATGATGACGGCGTACATCGTTGCGGAGACGTAGAAACTGCGCATTTCCTTCACCCGTTTGCGGGCGACCAACAGCGCCTGTTCGTGGCGGATTCCGTTGTGGGCGGTGGATGTGGACGTCACGGTCATAGTCATGTGCGATCACGCTCCATCAGTTCCTTGACTTTTTTCTCTTCCCAGCCTTGCGAGAAAAATGTCCAGAATGGAAGCACCGATAACCCATGCGAAACAAGGCCAATGCCCCAGAAGAACGTCGGCCAGATGGACCAATAGCTGTACCACCGGATGTGCGTTGGCGAGTCCCAAATCATCCCGAAATTGAGCATCCAAAGGCCAGCGTTGACGATGACATAAACGAACACGTGGCGATAGAACTCAGCCAGTCGATGTACGCGTCGTCGGATGGCAATTTCCCGTTTGCTCATGCCGGGAAGAATCAGTTCGTCGTCCATAATGGATTTTTACAGTGATCAGGATTCACGAAGTCTAAAAATCGGGTGCGACGTCAGCAACGTCGTTCAGACGGACGGCGTCCAAGTTCTCGCGACCTGTCGCCTGACTTCGCGAGCGGTAACAGTATTTTTCGGTGTTCAGCATTTTCACGAAATGACGTTTTCACGCGGGCTGTTGCCGAGAAATGCCGAGTATCGACTTGTATCGATTTGGGCGTTTATCCCCCGTTAAATAAGCGTTCCATGAAAAAGTTGTTAGTTGGGAAAAGAAAATTTATTGATCCAGCGCAATGATCCCCAATATTCATGACCGTAGCGCGTCAAATCCAGATCTTTGGCTGGTTTCGCCCTTAAAATCGTCAGTCGTATTGGTTGCGGCTTCGCAGGCACCAGAAACGTTTCTGCGCGGCAACGGTCTTAGCTTTGAACGGTTACTACAACAGTCACAACTTCAGGAGAAGTTCACTTGTTAGATTTCTTGATGTCCGCCACGTCTGGACTCATTGATTTGCCCTGGTGGGGCTACGTGCTGGTGCTTTTGGGCACGACGCACATTACGATCGCCACAGTCACCATTTTTTTGCATCGCACGCAGGCGCATCGCGGCGTGGACTTGCATCCCGTGGTGTCGCATTTCTTCCGCGCATGGCTGTGGCTCACTACGGGCATGATCACCAAGGAATGGGTCGCCATTCACCGCAAGCATCACGCCAAATGCGACACCATTGACGATCCGCACAGCCCGGTCATTCATGGCCATTGGGGCGTGCTGCGTTTTGGCGTCGACATGTATCGTAAAGAGTCTAAAAATCTCGATACGCTGGAGCGCTACGGATACGGCACTCCAGACGACTGGGTTGAGCGCAACGTTTATAGCAAATACACATGGCAGGGCATGGGCGTGTCGCTCATCGTTTTCTTCGCGCTGTTCGGCTTTGTCGGCCTCTCGATGTGGTGCATCCAGCTGATCTGGATTCCGATCACGGCGGCGGGCATCATCAATGGCACAGGCCATCATTGGGGCTATCGCAACTACTTGACGGACGATGCGTCGACAAACATCGTGCCCTGGGGCATCATCATTGGCGGCGAAGAGCTGCACAACAATCACCACGCTTTCGGTGCGTCGGCGCGCTTCTCGCACCGCTGGTATGAGTTCGATATCGGCTGGATGTACATCCAAATCATGTCTGCACTGGGTTTGGCCAAAGTGCGCAAAGTCGCACCCGCACTCAAGCTGCGCACGGTGGAAGGTGACGTTGACGAAACTTTGCAAGCCATCATTACGCATCGCTACCGCGTGATGCAGGATTACGGGCGA
>JBDSYI010000177.1:0-3467 GCA_039925745.1 Casimicrobium sp.
TGCAATTAGATTGCGTTGCAGCGGATTTACGAGGAGCTACCCCTCGACATGCCCCAAGCGCACCTCAGAACTCCCGTCGAAACCAGGTCGGGCCCGGTAACTGGTGAATGCTTTGTCGCGTTCAGTGATAGATATTTTAAGGCTAGATTTGATTTATCAAGGGCTGGTTGCCGTCGAAGCTTGCATCTTCAGCTTTTTCTCAAAACGGCGTTTCTTCGAGGGCTGAATCATCATAATACCGAATATCGACTTATGGCATTTATGACGGTTAGCCCCGATTTATGAAGCGTTTGAGCGAAAAGCTGCATAAGTTGATCTCACCCAGGATGCGTCGCGGCTGCGCCTCGATATACAACCTCACCTGCGCCGGCTATAATCCTTGGCTCTGCTCCACGACACGTACGTTTTGCGCCCGGCCCCATGACAGCCTTAAAAAAGCGCATCGGGCTGACAACAAAACGCTAACAACAAACGTCGGGGGTCAGTTTGAACGGTTTAATTCGCAGCACGCGAACGGAATCATCCACTGTCCATAGATCGAAAAGGAAAATGACATGCGTCATTACGAGATCGTTTTTATCGTCCATCCGGACCAAAGCGAGCAAGTGCCAACGATGGTTGAGCGTTATCGCTCCCTCGTCACTGGCAAA
This sequence comes from Casimicrobium sp., assembly GCA_039925745.1. Lineage (GTDB taxonomy): Bacteria > Pseudomonadota > Gammaproteobacteria > Burkholderiales > Casimicrobiaceae > Casimicrobium. The sequence continues at coordinate 651 of JBDSYI010000177.1, forward strand.
GGCGGCAAGATTCATCGCCTGGAAGATTGGGGCCGCCGTCAATTGGCCTACCCAATCAACAAAATCTACAAAGCCCACTACGTTTGCATGAACATCGAAATCGACCGCGATACGCTGGTTGAGCTCGAAACCGCATTCAAATTCAACGATGCTGTGTTGCGTCATCTGACCGTCAAGAAAGACGGCGCAGAAGTCGGCCCGTCACCAATGATGGCAGGCGAAAAAGCCAAGAACCTCAACATGTCCGAAGGTGCTGATGCGCCCGCGGCCGCCGCTTAAGGAGCACGAACATGGCATTCGGCAAACCCAAATTCGGCGCTCGCCCCAAGCGCGATCGTCAACCCAGCCTCTTCAAGCGCAAAAAATTCTGCCGCTTCACCGCAGCGGGCGTTAAAGAGATCGATTACAAAGACATCGATACGCTGAAAGACTTCATTCAAGAGAACGGCAAGATCATGCCGGGCCGCGTTACAGGCACTAAAGCCCGTTACCAGCGCCAACTCACGGTCGCCATCAATCGCGCGCGCTTCCTTGCGCTCGTGATGTATTGCGATCAGCACGAATAGTCTTCAGGAAGGAAATCTAAAAAATGCAAATCATCCTTCTGGAAAAAGTCGTTAACGTTGGCGTCCTGGGCGACATCGTTAAAGTCAAAGACGGCTACGCACGTAACTTTTTAATCCCGCAGGGCAAAGCCAAGCGCGCGACTGAGAAGAACATTGCCGACCTCGCCGGTCGTCGTGCCGAGCTCGAAAAAGCCGCGTTTGACAAACTCGCCGTGCAAGTTGCACTGGGCGAAAAACTCGGTGGCGTCGAACTCAAAATGGCGCAAAAAGCCGGAGTTGACGGTCGTTTGTTCGGCTCTGTGTCGAACGTAGATATCGCCGAAGCACTACGCGCTCAAGGCTACGAGATCACCAAGGCGATGGTGCAAATGCCCACTGGCCCGATCAAAGCCATTGGTGAATCAACCGTTAAGCTTCAGTTGCATACTGATGTAACGACCGAAATCAAAGTCGTGATCGTCGCTGAGAAAGACTAATCTTTCTTAGCGCTACAAAAAAACCCGCCACTGGCAACTTTGGCGGGTTTTCTTTTTTTTCGGCCCCATGTAGAGCTTTATGCGCCACCCGCTTCACATTACGTTTCTCCACGCCAACGGCTATCCGACAGGCGTATATCGGCAATTTCTCGCTGCGCTCACGGCGCACGCGACGGTGGACGCCCCGGCCATTCTCGAAACAGCTCCAGATTCCGCCGCCAGCCAGCGTTGGCCACTGATGCTGGATCACGCCATTGCATCGCTTCAAACATCGGCGCAGGAACCACGCCAGAAGCGCGTTCTGGTTGGCCATTCGATGGGCGGTTATCTCGCACTGCAAGCGGCGGCGAAACACCCCGAGGGCATCAGTCAAGTGGTGCTGATTGAGTCACCGATTCCGACCGGTTGGCAATCTGCCGTGCTAAGTTTTGCGCAGATGACAGGGCTTGCCTACAAAAGTGGGCCTGCGCCTGTCGCAGCACGCCGCCGCGACACTTGGCCCACGCGGAGCGCGGCGCAGGAGTTCTTCGCTGGCAAGGCCTTTGTTCAGCGCTGGGCGCCGGGCGTATTGAGCGACTTTATCGACCATGCAATCGTCGACATCGACGGCGGTGGCGTTCAGCTGCGTATCCCGCGCGACACCGAACGCGATATTTACGCCAACATCGTGCACCGCAAAGCGCTCGCTGCTATGCACAAATTACGTAAGCGCAACGTACGCGTGAGCTTCATCGCCGGCGAGCATTCGAACGAGTTGCGCATGGCGGGTATGGCGTCCAACGAACGCCTTTTTGGCCAACGATTTCAGCGCATGCCGCATGGACATTTGATCCCGATGGAAGTGCCGCAAGCCTGTGCGGACGCGGTGATTCGCGCGCTAGATCGCTAGCGCGAAACACCCGTTACACCGGGCGGCACGCGCAGCTGCCAGGCGGCCACAATCGCCAGCGAACAAACCACGGCGAGCATCACAAACACATCATCAAACGCGTCGAGTCGAGCTGCGCTCGTCACAGCGGACGTCAGCGAATCGCCATGTGCCGCCAACCGCCATTCGAGCATGATGCCGCACAGGCTCACGCCGGTTGCGCCACCCAACATTCGCACGAAGTTAATCACGCTCGAGCCTTGCGGAATCAGCGCGGTATCGACGCCGCGCATTGATCCAATATTTAACGATGGCAGGATAAACCCGAGTCCCACACGTCCGATGATGGCCCACATCACGAGCCACACCAAAGAAGTGCCAAGATTCACGGCCACCATCAGCGCAAACGAAGACGCCAGCAGCGCGAGGCCAATGCTCACCAACCGATGCGTGGGCTGCTTGTCAGCGAGCCGACCAACCACCGCGATAGTCACCGCCAACACCAACCCGGCGGGCAACAATATGGTGCCCACGTACGATGCCGATAAATCTAGCCCCCGCTGCATAAAAACCGGCAGCAAATACGTCGAACCAAAAAGCGCCGTGCCGTAAATAAACGCAACGATGCTGCCGACGGCAAACTGCCGATAGCGAAACAGGTCGAAGCTCATGAGTGGTGCGGTGATGCGCGGCGCACCTTCAGCGAGTTTCTGCACCTGTTGTCGCCCGATCCGGCGCTCCCACATGACAAACGCAACCAGCGCGGCCAGCGCCGTCAACAACAACGTTGTGGCAACTGCGGCCGTGCCGCTATGCAGCTCAACCAGTCCGTTGAGCAGACACAAGGTGCCAATACTCGCCAGCAGCAATCCGCGCCAGTCAATCGGGGCGCCATCGCGATTCGCCG
>JBDSYI010000178.1:0-4669 GCA_039925745.1 Casimicrobium sp.
GAGTTGCGCGCCCCGTGCAGCACTATATGTTGAAGCGCGTTTCATACCTCGCAACGCGGATGCGCTGCCCATGACGAGAATCTTGCCGGAGCGACGCTCGATCATCATCGGCAGTATTGCTCTGAACAGACGCGGCAGCGGATCGACCAAAGCAGCGAAGGTCTCGGTCCACTCGGCATCTGTGGCCTCCACTGCGAGACTAGTGGGCGCGGCATACGCCAAATTCGCAATGAGGATATCGATGGCACCGACGTCGCGCACAACAGCGTCTGCAGCACCAGACGCAATCAGCGGAACCGTACTTCGGATGACATCTGCACCATGCTCCGCGAGTACTTCGCAGAGCATGGGACCCATGAATTCATCGGCCTGGGTCACTAATATTCGCTTGCCAGTGAGAGTTTGAGTCATTGCTGAATTACCTTCGCTTTATGCACTGCGTGCAGCTGTCACTACGATGGCCTGAATCTTCCCGCTGACCTGGCCCATCCCAAAGTGCTTGCCCAGCGCAGCCTCGGCAACATCCGTCGCTTCGGCCAGGATCGAGTCGTTGCGCGCCAAGATCTCATTGCGCAGCGGTGTACCCTGACAGTAGGCAATGGCAACGGTCCGTGGTGAGTCGGCCCGACTCCGTGCCGTAACGGTGTTGAACACACCAGGGCCGGTAAAGCCACCACCGACGAGTGCGTCGGTGATCATCGCTTGATCGTAGTGACCGTGCGGCAGCCTCGCCAGAAATCGCGGAGGATCGCTCGGGAACAGGCCCGCCATCGCCTGGGTCACGCACTCAGCGAATTCATTGTCCTCGATCCGATCCCAGACGTTGAACAGGAACGTACCGCCGGGCCGCAGAACCCGCCACGCCTCTGCGGAGGCCGCTGATTTGTCCGGAAAGAACATGGCTCCGAACTGACACACCACGGCATCGAAAGCACCATTGGCAAACGGCAGGCTCATCGCATCGGCCTGCTGCCACGTGACGGGGCGACTCGTACCGATGCTCATTGCGTGATCGAGCATTGGCTGGTTGAGGTCGGTCGCTACGATGGACACGTCAGCAGGCAACTGCCTTGCCATGTGGCGGGTGACCACGCCAGTGCCCGCAGCAATCTCAAGCACCGCTGACGGACGAAGCGCGGTGAGTCGGCCCGTCAAATCTTGTGCATACGGATCGAAGATCAGGGGCACCAGGTACTGCTCATACAACTGAGCAATGGATCCAGAAAAGACTCGATCACCATTGGATGGGTTCATGATGCTTGGCTCCAAAAAGGTTAGTTTATGCGGCCCATAGTTAGTTTATGCGGCCCATAAGCTGAGTTACTACACGAGTGGCACATGCCTTAGACGAGGAGGGACGCACTATCGTCGCTTCACTCCGAATGCCGCCCCTAACGCAGCTCCTGCTGCTACGCCGACGCCAACACCTACTGCAACTTGGCCCGTCGCCGCACCAATTGCGGCGCCGACGGCTACACCAAACAGCATCCGAACTGCAATATTCATAGCTTCTCCAGCGGTTAATTGTTGTGGACGGATTGATCGCGCTCAGGTTCGACCGCAATGCCTACTTCTCCGCTTATCAGAGTTTACTTACCGTCAGCATGCAAGAGCAACCGGTGGGCGTAGTCGCCTACATCGGGATCGCCAGCCGTTGCACGTGCAATGAGGAGCGCCGGTTGCGATACGTGAACACAGGTTGCCTGGTGGTTGACGACAATTACCTTGGCCGGTTAACGACAACTATGTTGGCCGGTTAGAGGCCTGCGCCGGGCGGGTCCGGGAGACGGGGCTACCGTTGGTCCTTCGAACACAAGTCGAAGGTAGGCGGCATGCCCGGCAAAACAATCACGGACCACCAAGTGCATAAGTACAAGCAACACCGTAACAAGCTCAGTCAAGTCGCGTCTGCCGCCAAAGCCGGAATCAGCGAGCGAAGCGCGCGGCGCATTGAAGTTGCGCAACGCCTGCCCTCGCAGCGCCCGCAGCGCAACTGGCGAACCCGAGAAGATCCATTGAGTGCGGTCTGGGATAGCGAGGTCATCCCGCTGCTGCAAACCGACGCCAGACTCAATGCCGTTACGCTGCTCGAAGAGCTCCAGCGCCGCTCTCCTGGCCAGTGGGATAGCGGTGTGCTGCGCACCCTGCAACGCCGCATACGGATGTGGCGTGCCCAGTTTGGCGCCGAGCGGGAGGTCTACTTTGCGCAGAAACATCCACCGGGACGTCAAGGCATTTCAGACTTCACCGTGGCTGATGATCTGAACGTGGAGATTGCCGGGGTGATGTTTACTCATCGCCTGTACCAATTTGCATTGGCCTACTCCGGTTGGCGGCACGTCACGGTCATCGACTCTGGCGAGAGCTTCATGGCATTGTCCACGGGATTACAGGCAGCGCTCTGGGCGTTGGGGGGTGTCCCCGAAGAACACCGTACCGACAGCCTCTCGGCAGCGTTCAACAACTTGGCAGAGCAGGAGGCATTGACCCAGCGCTATGCAGAGCTCTGCCATCACTACGGGCTGCGCGCCACACGCTGCAACCCCGGCCGATCTAACGAGAACGGCTCCATCGAATCACGTAACAACACCTTGAAGAGCGCACTGGAACAGGCACTGTGTTTGCGCGGCAGTCGCCACTTCGATGCGCGCGCTGACTACGAAGCATTTGTCGACACCATCGTGCAGCGCATGAATACGCGTAGAGCTAGGTTTCTGGTCATCGAGCGCGCACGACTCTCGCCCTTGCCGGTACGCCGGACCGCCGAGTTCGAGGAAATTCCTGCGCGGGTCAGCAAGTACGCCGTCTTCACCCTGAAGGGCGTTCTGTACAGCGTACCGAGCCAGCTCATTGGCCACCGGTTGATGGTGCGCCAGTATGTCCAGCACGTTGAATGCTGGTTGGGAGGCCAATGCGTATTGAGTCTGCCAAGGGCACGAGCGACAGAAGGTCAGCGCGTTGCTCGCTCAATCGACTACCGGCATTTGGTGGGCGCATTGAAGCGCAAACCCGGTGCATTCGCCCGATGGGTGCTGCGTGATGCAGCCTTTCCCCGTGCGGTGTACCGCCACACGTGGGAACGACTGTCTGCCCAACGGCCTGAACGCGAAGCCTGTAAAACAATGGTCGGCTTACTGGTTCTGGCCGCCGACGGACACGAGGCCCAACTGGCCCACGAGTTGGAGCTGCTGCTTGAGTTGGACCAGCTGCCCAATCTCATCGCGTTGACCCAATTGCTGGCACCGCCTAGGGGGGAAGTTCCGCAGGTGGTTGTGACGCTGCCCATGCTGTCCACCTATGACGAACTGTTTGAGGTGCTCGTATGAGCGCGGCGTCAATGACACCGTCAACGACGACAACTATCGCTACGAGCACTTCGGCCCGGCTGGGGATGATGCTGACGGATTTGCGCCTGCCCACCATCAAACGCTTGGCCGGCGACGTGTGCGCGCAGTCCGACACCGAAGGCTGGCCAGCACACCGGCTATTGGAGGCATTGCTGGAACATGAAATCAACGAGCGCGAAGCGCGTCGCATCGACCGCCATCGAAGTGAATCGGGTTTGAGTCTGGACAAACGGCTCTCCAGCTTTGACTTTACCGCCGTGCCCAGTGTGTCCAAGGCGCAAGTCACTGCACTCGCAGAGGCAACCGAATGGATCGACCGGGGTGCCAACGTATTGCTGTTCGGGCCGCCCGGTGTGGGTAAAAGCCATCTGGTGAGCGCCCTGGGGCATGCTTTGATTGATGCCGGTCGACGTGTTTTATTCACCCGCTGTTCCGATCTGGTGCAACGCTTGCAGGCGGCGCGGCGTGATTTGCGCCTGCCGCAGGAACTGGGCAAACTGGATCGGTTTGACTTGTTGATTCTTGATGACCTCAGCTACGTTCGTCGCGACCAGGCCGAAACTTCCGTTCTGTTCGAACTGATATCAGAACGCTATGAGCGCAAGAGCTTGGCTATCACCGCCAACGCGCCCTTCTCGCAGTGGGGTGAGGTGTTCGTGGAACCCGCCATGACCCTGGCAGCCGTTGATCGGCTCGTTCACCACTCGACCATTCTGGAGATGAATGTCGAGAGCTATCGCCGTCGCGCCGCACAGGCGGGGCATGCCCCGCCTGTGCGGAAGGTTCGCTCAACTACATAAGCTATCGAATTCATTCCCCGTTTCCACCGGCCATGATAGTTGTCGCCGAGCGGTCAAGATAGTTGACATCAACCACCAATCTCCTCGCCAACGTGGGATCGTCGCTTGCACCGCTCAATTAAGCATGCTCGCGCAACCCAAACCAAGCAACGCTGCGACATAATCATCGTCACACCGCGAGCGCACCAAAAGCATTCCCCTCTACCCCACACGCTGGCTCGCTCAAGCCAACAGGTTTCGTCCAACAAGGTTTATCTGCCGCCAATGACTGCCTCGCCCACATCACACATCGCTGCGCGGCAGATAAACGCTATTCGTTAGTACTCACAAAAAAATCATGCTCAAACAGATCGCGATTGCCATAACAGTGGTGCTTACCATCAGTGCTGCAAATGCGCAGAAAACCAACTGCCGCCAAATCGAAGCGAAGGCAGATAAGGAACAAGCCTTTCTTAATCCTCCAATGGGTGCCGATGTGATTGGTGAAGGGCAGTTGTATTTTTATGTTGCACCTAACGACGA
>JBDSYI010000179.1:0-1920 GCA_039925745.1 Casimicrobium sp.
AGCAGATCGAAAACGCCGCCGAAATTGCGCTTGAACATCACCTTGGGATGACCTGCGATCCTATCGGTGGCCTCGTACAAATTCCATGCATCGAGCGCAATGCGATGGGCGCGGTGAAGGCGATTAGCGCCACGTCGCTGGCCATGCGTGGCGATGGCACGCATCGGGTGTCGCTCGATCAGGCGATCGATACCATGCGCCGAACGGGTGCCGACATGCAGTCGAAGTACAAGGAGACGTCGCAGGGTGGGCTGGCGCTGGCGCAAGTCGAGTGCTGAGCGCTGTGGGAGCGGTTCTACCGCGATAGGCTCCGCGGCTGACTTGCAATCGCGGTAGAACCGCTCCCACAGCTTTATTTTCTGAGAGGCAACCATGCTCGACCACATGACCTTCCGCGTGACCGACCTCGCTGCCACGCTGCGCTCGTGCCTCCGTTCTGACGGTCACGAACCACCAGCCTCACGCAGCCAACATCCACGCCAATTTCAGCAGGAGAATATTAATTGAACTACATCGCAAAGGGCACGTTTGTCGTGAAGGTAGTGCCGATGGTGTTCGAGGGTCAACCTGAGGCAAGTAGCCTTGGCCGGATGTCCATCGATAAGCAGATCAGTGGAGACCTTGACGCGACGACAATGGGGCAGATGCTCAGTGCTGGCACAGAAACCAAAGGATCGGCGGGTTATGTCGCCATTGAGCGCGTGGAAGGTAGCCTGCACGGGCGCCAGGGCAGCTTCACACTTCAACATAGTGGAACGATGAACCGAGGCACGCCGAGCCTTACTGTTTCGGTGGTTCCTGACTCCGGAACCGGCGAGCTGCTCGGACTGGTCGGTGACTTCATAATCATTCGAGCGGACGGAGCTCACAGCTACGAGTTCAACTACGCGCTTCCGCAGTAGGCGCGCACTGGAGCGCGAATATCCCCCAATACTGGCCCAGAGAGCAAGCACTCTCATCGTGTCCTAACCATGTAATGAGACGATAGGGCAAATATCGTTGCGGCACTCAACAGCGCGACGGAACAAATGCGCTACCCTGCCACACCCATGACGCCGCCACGACTGAGACGGCGGGCTTCGGAACGCCTAGCGAATCACGCTAACAATACCGGCTACAGCCAGTGTCGCCAACAGCACCAGGACGCATTGCCGGAACATCGATTCGCTTACGCTTTTGAAGCCGCGTGTTCCGACGGCGATGCCAAGCAACATCGGCACGGCAAGCCACGCGCCGCGAGTGAAAGTACCGGTGGTCACCACGCCTTGCCACGCGCCCCACAAGAGTGAATACATCGCGCTGCCGAAGAAAAGGACGATCAGCGTAGCGCGCAAATTTTTAGCGGGCAGCGACACTGCAAACAACATCGTTGACGCGACCATTCCTCCGAGCGACGTCGATCCTGCGAAGAATCCGGCAATGAGTCCCGTGCCAAAACGCAGCGGCAAACCATCGGGTAATTTAGGTCGGCGATTGAGCAGCAAGCACAGCGCCGCCACCAGCAAAACCACGCAACCGATGACACGAAGGGCGGCCTCCGGCAGATGGGTAAGCGCTGCGACGCCAAGCGGAATAGAGACTAAGTAAGCCGCGCCCATCGGCGTCAGCCATTTCCAGTCCACGTCGCGCCACACGGTTGGAATCAGTGCGATGCTGGCGACCACTTCCAGCGCCTGCGCGGTCGGAATAATCTGCCTCGGCGAAATGACGAACGAAGCGCTCGCCACCAGCACTGCGGACAAACCAAACCCAGAAAAACCGCGAATCAGTCCCGCGAGAAAAGCGCACGCAGAAAGGATAAATAGGTGATCGGGAGGCGCAGGGAATGTCATGGTGAAGACGTTACCTGACGCCACAGGTTCGACTGAGTGTTTCGTCCAGTTCTAAGAGTGGCGTAAATCGCTCGAAAAGTGCCCACCG
>JBDSYI010000180.1:0-24061 GCA_039925745.1 Casimicrobium sp.
GCCGGAATTTGAAACGATGCACTACCTGCCGCATTCGCGACCGAGCAGCACAACAGCAGCGTTGATCCAGCCGAAACTACGACGCGTCGAGTGAGTCCAACGGCTGAGTAACGCGTCGCTGACGCCAGATTAGTTGATCTCATAATCTTCCACTCGCCTACGGGCCAGTTGAACCGGTCGGTCCGATTGGGCCCGTCGCCCCTGTAGCGCCCGTTACTCCGGTTGCTCCGGTTGCTCCGGTTGGCCCAGAAACCCCTCCGATACCGCCCATAGGCCCGGTTGGGCCAGTCGGTCCAATTTGGCCAATCGGGCCCGTCGCACCGGTGGGGCCGACAAATCCCGTGGCGCCGATCGCTCCGGTAGCTCCCTGTGTGCCAGTCGATCCTTGCAGTCCCTGCGGCCCGGTAGCGCCCGCGGCGCCAGTAGCACCCGTCGCACCCGTAGCACCAACCTGACCTGCTGCCCCCGTGGATCCGACTTGGCCTGTACTTCCCGTCGACCCCTGAAGCCCCTGAGCACCTGTTGCGCCGGTGGCGCCTTGCACTCCAGTCGCGCCCGTCGAGCCGACTTGCCCCGTGGCTCCCGTCGCGCCTTGTTGTCCGGTGGCGCCTGTGGAACCGGCGAGTCCAGTAGCACCGGTAGCCCCCTGTGCACCGGTTGCCCCGACTCCCGTGGCGCCGGTCGCCCCTGTGGCTCCCGTGGTTCCCGTGGCTCCCGCAGCGCCGGCGACCGTCCCGATCGCCCAAGCGGCGCTCGCGATGCGAATGTCTGGCGACAGCGTCTCACCGCCAACGGCAACGCGCAAATAGCGCACCGGTCCACGCGAATCGACGGTGCCTCCAGAAAATAAATCCGATGGAAACGCAGTCACGCTTCCCAACAGCACGGTGAAGAAACCACGCGAGACTTGCACGGTCTGGCTTTCACTCCATGCGCTGCCACCGAGAATGGTGAAGCTCATCGCAAACGAGCCATCGCGCGGCGCACCGGTGGCGTCGGTAAGCCGCCCCTGGTAATTCAAAAGTTGCGTGGCGCTTTGTCCAAACGAGCTGAACGAAGCCCCAACCCAAGACGAAGTGATCGTCCAAACCACCGAACGCTTTAAAAATTCGCGTCGAGACTGCTCTGCATCCATTCGTGACCCCTCAATCTAGTTTTTGTTGCTCTTGTTGCCTGATCTGGCGTGGCTCGCAGCGTATCAGTCACCATACGAGGTGTCAACGAAAACGACCGTGATGGCGCCGGTGAAAGGACTCAGGGGCGGATGCGCCGGACTATTCACGCGCGGCGGGAATTCGCGCAGTTCCGAAACGGGCTCGCACCGGCCGTGGCGAAGCAGGCGCGAGAACTATTGCCGGTTGACTTCAGCACGACGTCCGTTGGCAGCAAGAAAATTCAATGCGGTATTATGAAAAGCAATCGGCCAAGGCATAAAACTCGGAGTGTTACGCGCTCCGTGCATTGAGCAGTGCGAGGCAATTTCAACAGGCGACTCTCAACGTGACGAGCGACTCAATCACGCACACGCCATCGATGCCCGATCGGAGCCCATTGACACGCGTCAAGCTGATTGGAGATTGGTGCTCGTCGCAACAACTCTGCGCCGAGTGGAACCGGATGTCGCAAGGTGAGCTCCGCTGGAACGACATCGAAGTGACGTTCGATGACATCAATATCGACTTCTTCGTCGTTATCAATCGCCCGTGGCCGGGCGAATGGTATGTGCCAGAGCGAACGATCGTGTTTCAGATGGAGCCCTGGTGCGGAGAGATTTATCAAACGTGGGGCGTAAAAACCTGGGGCGATTGGGCGCGGCCTGATCCATCGCGATTCCTGCAAGTCCGGAGCCATCGGACCCACCTCAACACCGCATTTTGGCAATTACACGCCAACTACGAATCGCTGCGGACAGAACCAATTCGAAAAACGCGAATACTTGCATCAATTTGCAGCGGAAAGTACTTCGATCCGGGGCACATCAAGCGGGTCGACTTCCTAAAGTTCATCGAAGCCAAAGACGATAGTGTCGTACGCGTTGAACTCTATGCGCACGACAATCCGCTTGATTTCAAATGCTGGATCGGCCCCCATCCCCCGGGCGACAAAGACGCTGCGCTCGCACCCTATCGCTACTTTTTTGCGGCTGAAAATAACTGCGAAGCGAACTTCATTACGGAAAAATTGTGGGAACCTCTGCTCACTGAAACATTGTGTTTCTACTGGGGTGCTCCCAACGCGGTCGAGTACGTCGATTCACGCGCATTCATTGCTATCAATCTGGATGACTTCGAGCAGGCGTTTCGCACGATCAAGGATGCAATCCTGAACAACGAATGGGAAAAGCGCATTGATGTCATCCGCCGCGAAAAGCGCAAGGTCCTTGAGCACTACCAATTCTTCCCGACGCTAGAGCGCATCCTTCATCACGAGTTAAAACTCCCTGCGCATCCGGACGACGACGAGCTGCAATATCACAAGTACTTCAGCGACACGCTTGACGAGCCCATGCGCACCGTGTGCTTTATACATTCCTACACCCGCAACGGCGATACCGCGATTCTGTCGGAAATTCTCGACGCGGTGGCAGACGCGAACCTTCTGGTGCACCTTGATCGGCTATACATCATCAATGTCGGCGACGATACGGTGTTATCGCCGCGATTTGCGCGATGCTCTGAGCGTATTCGGTTGATTAACTATTCCCCCGATGCGAGTCGTGGCGAACAGCCAACGCTAAATCTCGTCCGTACGTTTTCAACATTTCAGCCAGATGCACGCGTACTGTACTTGCATACAAAAGGGGCGTCGTATGATCCCCCGTCTGCGAATGTTGCCGACTGGCGAAGGATGTTGCTTCATTTTCTTGTTGAGAAGCATGATCGCGCACGTGCGCTACTCGAAACGCACGACGTTGTAGGCTGCAATCTGCTGGATCAACCCCAGCGCCACTTCAGCGGCAATTTCTGGTGGGCTCAGGCTCGATATATGAAGTCGTTGCCACCTGTTCTTAGTGAAAATCGCCACGACGCGGCATGGTGGGTTGTAGGCGCAGATGGAGCGTGCGTCGCCAGTCTTCATAACTCAGGCGTGGATCACTACGTTGCGCCATATCCTCGACATCTGTACGTGTCAGAGGCGTCCGAGCGATCGCAATTGACTGATGAGCCGACCTACCGCGTTGTAGCAGCAGGCAAGCGCAGCGCGGCGCTTCCTCGTGTGTGTCTCTGCATGATTGTGAAGGATGAAGCACACGTTGTCTGCGAAACGTTGACTTCTGTGTCGCCGCACATCGACTACTGGGTGGTGGTGGACACCGGATCGACGGACGGCACAATGACTGTGATCCGCGATTTTTTCTTGGCACGCGGTATTTCCGGCGAAATCTATCAGCGTCCATGGGTCGATTTCGGCACCAATCGCACCGAAGCGTTGGCACTTGCGCACAAAAAAGCGGACTATCTTTGGATGATTGATGCCGATGATCTATTGGTTGGAACCGTCGATCTGCAGCATCTGACACAGGACTCTTATCTGCTCCGTTACGGAGTCGATTTTCGCTACTGGCGCAAACAAATCTTTCGCGGCAACCAACGCTGGAAGTACGAGGGCGTACTGCACGAGTATCCAGTCTGCCTGGATGCCGGGACCAGTGAAGGCCGCCTGCAAGGTGAGTACCACATTGAGTCGAGACGCCTTGGCAGTCGAAACCGCGCTGCCGACAAATATCAGCGCGATGCCTTGCTGTTGCTCGCAGAAGTTCAGAGTAATCCGGGTGATGCGAGGAGTACGTTCTATCTCGCTCAGAGTTTTCGCGACGCTGGCGATCACGGCCAGGCGCTTGAGTACTACACACGACGAGCAACAATGGCGGGTTGGGACGAAGAAACTTTCTACGCATTGCTTCAGTGCGGCGTTTGCATGGGACATCTTGGCGAAGCGTGGGGCAAAGTGCTTGAAGCGCATTTGCATAGTTGGCAGTTCCGGCCGGGCAGAGCCGAACCGCTGCACTTGATCGCGGCGCACTACAGGTTTCAGGGGCAGTTCGATCTTGGCCACCTGTTCGCCAGCCGCGCGAAAGAAATCCCGTTTCCTGAAAGCGACGTTCTCTTTGTGGCTGCGGATGTCTACGCCTGGAAGATTGAAGATGAACTCGCAATCTGCGCGTACTACCTGGGTCGTCATAGGGAGAGCTTCGAGCTTTGCAATCGACTGCTGGAAATGCGCTCGATTCCAGAAAGCGACCGGGAACGGATTCTCGGCAACCGTGACTTCGCGGTCGCTCATTTTCAGAACGAAACTCTTGTCTATCCGGATGCCTTGGTGGGTCAGCTCGCGGCGGAGTTCACTCGCGGGCCACGACCGGCGGTTCAGGTGACCCTATCGATTACGAGTTGCAGGCGGCTCGATTTATTCGAGAAGACAGTCAATTCCTTTCTGAACTGTTGTGCCGACGTCCATCTTGTTGACCGCTGGATCTGCATCGACGACGGTTCGAGCGAATCAGATCGTCTACGAATGAAGCAGCGATATCCGTTCTTCGAGTTCGTGTTCAAGACGCGCGAGGACAAAGGGCATGCGCGCAGCATGAATCGCCTGCTAGACATGATAGAGAGTCCGTTCTGGTTACACCTTGAGGATGACTGGCACTTTATCGTTCGCGACCATTACATAAAGAATGCGCTTGCTATCCTCGACCATGACGCCACGATAGGTGAGGTTTTATTCAACCGGAACTACGGCGAGACACTGGCCTGCCGAAATATCGCAGGTGGGGCAATTCGGCACACATCCACTGGCACACGTTACCGGCTGCACGAACATTTCGAGCACGGCACAGCCGCCTACGATCAGTACATTCGTAGCCTTCCGTCCAACGCACGCTCAAATGTTTGGTGGCCGCATTACTCGCTACGGCCAGCGCTGTTGCGCACTTCCGCAATCAGGGACACTGGGCGCTACGACAGCGAGAGTCGACATTTCGAACTTGAGTTCGCAAATCGTTACGCAGCGCTGGGGCATCGTTCTGCTTTTTTCGATGCCATCAATGCGCTACACATCGGTAAGCTGACATGGGAAAAGGAGGGTGCTAAGCGAGCTAACGCCTATGAGCTGAATGATGAGCTCCAGTTTGGGCATGCTCTGACTCGCGCTACCTCGAAAGCATTTCGGGTAAAGCTACTTGCCGACTGGATTTCGTCTCTGGAGCTCTGCGCGCTGTGGGAGCGACAATCGAGTGGCGACGGTCGCTGGCGTGATATTGAGATCACGGACGAGGATCACGAAATCGACTATTGGGCGATCATTAACCATCCGGGCGATCCAAATGCTTTTTTTCGCCCCGAACGCACCATCGTCTTTCCGATGGAGCCGTCGCGCGGAGTATCACTGTGGGGCAATTGGTCGGCACCCGATGCGCGAAAATTTGTGCAGGTCCGGAGCCACAGTCGCTATCGGAACAATTCCGAATGGCATCTTGCCGTGCGCTACGACGATCTAATCATGCAGCCGATTAAAAAATCGCTGCAATTGTCGTGCGTCGTCTCTAGCAAGTCACAGGACCCGGGCCAACAATTGCGTATCGAATTCCTCAAGCACATTGAGAAATCAGGTGCTGCGATCGACATCTTTGGGTCCGACAATCTGCAAGGTTTCGTGAACTATCGCGGCGCTCTGCCGTCGTTCGACAAGCGCGACGGCATACTGCCTTACCGATACACAGTTGCGATTGAGAACTGTGCGGAAATCAACTACTTCACCGAAAAGCTCATCGACGCGATTCTGGGCGAGTGTCTGTGTTTCTATTGGGGTTGCCCAAACCTTGAGGACTACGTCGACCCCGCAGCGTTCATACGGCTTCCGCTGGATGACTTTGAGTTGAGTCTGCACATCATGGAAGCCGCGATGCGTGACAACGAGCACGCGCGGCGACTGGACGTTATCCGCGCAGAGAAACGGCGGATCCTGGACGAGTACCAGTTTTTTCCGACGCTTGCGCGCATTATCCATGGTCATCGACTGGTCGATAGTCTGTCCATAAAAGTGCTAAATCTGGACCGACGGTCTGACCGCTGGGCAGTGTGTCTCGCGAGGATTGATGAGGCCGCCGGACCAACGTTTCTTGCACGATGCGAGCGTTTTTCCGCTGTCGATGGGACGACTTTGAACATCACAGCTGAGCTGCGGCATTTGTTTCGCGGCAACGATTTCAACTATCGCCGCAGTCTGGTTGGATGTGCGCTCAGTCACCTCGCAATGTGGCGTGAAGTAGCCACGCAAGAAAACGGCGCGTGCCTGATATTCGAGGATGACGTTCAACTATGCACAGACTTTTGTGGGCAACTTGTCGAGCTCTGCGGTGAGCTCGTCGATGAACACGCCGACTACGATCTAGTGCTGCTCGGCTACCAATTCTGGGACGAGTCCAGCGCTGCACTGATCGCATGTAGTGGCACTTCAACGCGCCTGCGTCCGATGGAGTGGCGTCACTACCTGGGCGGCCTCTACGCTTATGTCATTTCAGCTCGAGGCGCGCGCCGCTTGCTCTCAATCGTAGAGCGCGACGGCATTCAGAACGGTATCGACTGGTTCGTCATGAAAAAAGGAAACGAACTAAATGTCCTTCAGTGCGCCCCTCAAATTGCCTTCTCGCCACTGGCCATTCCCGGGTCAACAACCGACTCGGACATCCAGCACGATATGATTCCTTTGTCTAGCTAATGGTTCGTCACAGCAAGTATTAGCGCTATTTCGTTTACGCGTAACTCTCCATCGGCGGACACGTACACATGATGTTGCGATCACCGTAAACGTCATCAACGCGTCCGACCGGTGGCCAGTATTTATTGTTACGCAAACTTGGTAGCGGATACGCGGCCTGTTCGCGGGTGTAAGCGTGATTCCACGTCTCGACCAGCAACACTTCAGTGGTGTGCGGTGCATTCACGAGCGGATTGTCGTCTTTCGGATAGACGCCCATTTCAACCGCGCGAATTTCTTCGCGAATCGCGATCATGGCGTCGATGAAACGATCCAGTTCGTGTTTGCTCTCGCTCTCGGTCGGCTCAATCATGAGCGTGCCTGCAACCGGGAAACTCACGGTCGGCGCATGGAAACCATAGTCCATCAAGCGCTTGGCAACGTCCATATTGCTAATGCCGCACAGCTCCTTGATCGGGCGCACGTCGATAATGCACTCATGCGCAACGAAACCGCCGTGACCGGTGTAGAGCACCGGAAAGTGTGGTGCCAGCCGCTTCGCGATGTAGTTGGCGTTAAGAATCGCCACTGCGGTCGCTTCGCGCAGACCCTCACCGCCCATCATGCGGATGTAGGCGTACGGAATCGGCAGGATGCTCGCCGAGCCTTGAGGCGCAGCGCTCACTGGGCCGACCTTGCCGCGACCTGGCAGGAACGGCGCGAGCTGTGACTTCACGCCAATCGGCCCGACGCCCGGTCCGCCGCCGCCATGCGGAATGCAGAACGTTTTGTGCAGATTCATGTGGCTCACATCGGCACCAATTTCAGCCGGATAGGTGACGCCGACTTGCGCGTTCAAGTTGGCGCCGTCCATGTAAACCTGTCCACCATGCGCGTGAACGATTTCGCAGATTTCCTTGATCGCCTCTTCGAACACGCCGTGCGTTGACGGATAAGTGATCATGAGCGCGGCGAGATTGGTGGAATATTTTTCTGCGGCGGCTTTTAAATCAACGACATCCACGTTGCCCTGCTCATCGCATTTTGTGACCACAACTTCCATGCCGCACATTTGCGCGCTGGCGGGGTTGGTTCCGTGGGCGCTCGACGGAATCAGGCAGATATTGCGATGTGCTTCATTACGGCTGGAGTGATAGCCGCGAATCGCGAGTAAACCTGCGTATTCGCCCTGCGCACCGCTGTTCGGTTGCAATGTCACCGCGTCAAAGCCCGTGACTTTGCACAGCATGTTTTCGAGATTGGCAACGAGTTCGGCGTAACCCTTGGCCTGCACAGCGGGCGCGAACGGATGCATATTGCCAAACTCGGGCCAGGTGACCGGAATCATCTCAGTCGTCGCGTTCAATTTCATCGTGCATGAGCCGAGCGGAATCATCGTGCGGTCTAGAGCGAGATCCTTGTCGGCGAGCATGCGCAGATAGCGCAGCATTTCGGTTTCCGAATGTTGCGTATTGAACACGGGGTGCGTGAGGATGGGCGTGGTGCGGCGAAGCGCGACGGGGATTGCGCTCTCGGTCGCAGAGATTGGATTGGGCGGCGGGCATTCAATCGTGGCGGCTATGGCAAACAGCACGGCGTCAACGTCGGCGACCGTGTGGGTTTCATCAAAAGTCACACCGACCGCTGACGCTTCAACGTAGTGGCGAAAGTTCATCCCCGCGTTTCGCGCGGTGGCAACAATTTCGTTGTGCGCATCATGCTTGAAGGTTACGGTGTCAAAAAACTCAGCTGCAGCCACGTTGATGAACATCGCCTTGAGCCCAGCCGCGAACCGCGTTGCGAGACCGTGTACGCGCAGCGCAATGCGCTGCAAGCCCTGTGGCCCGTGATAGACGGCGTACATGCCTGCCATGACCGCGAGCAGCACCTGCGCCGTGCAGATGTTGCTGGTCGCTTTTTCGCGGCGAATATGCTGTTCGCGCGTTTGTAGCGTCAGCCGAAAAGCTGGTTTGCCTTGTGCGTCCACGCTTACGCCAGCGAGGCGACCTGGCATATTGCGCTTGTACGCATCCCGTGTGGCCATGTAGGCGGCGTGCGGACCACCATACCCCATCGGTACGCCAAAGCGCTGCGTGGTACCAATGACGATGTCTGCGCCCCATTCGCCTGGAGCTTTAAGCAAGACGAGCGCGAGCGGATCGGCGGCGCAGATAAAAAGCGCGCCTTTGGCATGAGCGGCTGCGGCTGACGGGGCCATGTCGTGAATTTGTCCGGTGGTGGACGGATACTGCGCGAGCACCGCGAAGTAATCGCCCTCTTCCATGAGCTTCGGCGCGAAGCCAACTTTCACTTCAATCCCAAGCGGTTCGGCGCGCGTCTTGATGCAATCAATCGTCTGTGGATGGCAGTCACCAGCCACGATGAACGTGTTGCTCGTCGATTTCGCCTGACGTTTGGCCAATGTCATCGCCTCTGCGGCAGCCGTGCCTTCGTCAAGCAATGACGCGTTGGAAATGTCCATGCCAGTCAGATCACAGATCATCGTCTGATAATTCAGCAATGCTTCAAGCCGACCCTGTGAAATCTCGGGTTGGTACGGCGTATACGCGGTATACCAGGCCGGATTTTCGAGCACGTTGCGCAGGATGACGCCGGGCGTGACGGTGCCAACATAGCCCTGCCCGATGAAATTCTTGAACACCTGATTTTTGTTGGCAATGTCGCGCAATTCGGCAAGTGCTTCGACCTCTGAAAGAGCGTCCGGCAACGCAAGTGGTTTGCTGCCGACGATGCTTGGCGGCACCACCTTCATGAGCAAATCTTCAAGCGAATTCGCACTAACATGCGCGAGCATGTCCATCTGCTCTTCGCGATTAGGGCCGATGTGACGGTAGAGGAAATCAGACATGTGAGTTGCCAAAAGTTAAAGGTAGGGTGGGCACCCTGTGCCCACCATCAGTAGCTCGCCGATAACGCGTGGGCATGGGGGGGCGCCCATCCTGCGTCGTTAAACGGCCATTCGATAAACCAGAAAGCCGCTGCGCTCAGCGACTTTGTTGTAAAGCACCATCGCCGTGGCGTTGGTCTCGTGGGTTTGCCAGTACACGCGACTCGCGCCCTCGATCTTCGCGGCGGCATACACCGCCTCGATCAATGCTCGGCCAACGCCCTTGCCGCGCGCTGCATCAACGGTGAACAAGTCCTGCAAATAACATGTCGGCCCCGCCGCCCAGCACGTGCGATGAAAGATGTAATGCACCAGTCCAAGCATCTGCTCGCCGTCAAACGCACCGAGCACGTACATCGGTTCAGCAGGATCGTGCAGACGCGTCCACGTCAGATCGAACTGCTCGGGCGGCAGCGTAGTTTTGTAGAACGTCAAATAGCCTGTCCACAATGTGTTCCAAGCTTCGCGATCACTGGCCTCAAGCGGGCGAATGAGCACCATGCTGCTTACGCGATCATCGCTTTGTAAGCGGTCTCGTCGTGCAACGCGGCGACGGCTGTTGCGTCGGTCACTTTGATTTTGAAGAACCAGCCTGCGCCTTCGGGATCGGTGTTCACCAATGACGGGTCGGCGACAATGGCCTCGTTCACCTCCACCACTTCGCCCGCTACGGGAGCTTTCACTTCGGCAGCGGCCTTAACAGATTCGATGATCGCTGCATCTTCTTTCGCAGCGAGACTGCGACCGACCTTCGGTTGCTCAACGTAAACGAGGTCGCCCAGTTTGTCCTGCGCAAATGCGGTGATGCCAACGGTGCCGATGTCGCCGTCCATCTTGATGTATTCGTGGTCTTCGGTGTAGCGGGTGGTCATGCGAGTCTCCTGAAATGTCAAACGCGTTTGTATCCATGCGGTGCAAACGGCATACCAACCACCGTGACCGGTGTTGGCGTGCCGCGAAGCATCGCGTTAATTCTGGTGCCCGGTGCTGCGTGGGCGGTTGCGACATAGCCCATGATGACGGGGCCGTTGACGGTTGGGCCGAAGCCGCCGCTGGTAACAACGCCAATTTTGTTTCCCGTCGCGTCATACAACTCAACGCCTTCGCGGATTGGCGCGCGACCTTCAGGCTTGAGGCCGACACGCTTACGCGTGACAGTCGCCGGATTGTCGAGCTGCCCGAGGATCACCGAGGCGCCCGGGAATCCGCCGGCGCGCTCACCGCCGCTGCGACGCACTTTTTGCATCGCCCAGTTGAGCGTGGCTTCTATTGGCGTCGTTGTCGTGTCGAGATCATGGCCGTAAAGGCAGAGCCCCGCCTCAAGCCGCAGTGAATCACGTGCGCCCAGACCAATCGGTTGCACATCGGGTTGCGCCAGAATCGCTTTCGCGACCGCTTCGCAGTCAGCCGCTGGGACGCTAATTTCAAAACCGTCTTCACCGGTGTAGCCGCTGCGCGTGACCAGACAATCCACTTGCGCCAGCTCGATGAACGCGCCCTGCATAAACGTCAGATCCGTCACGCGCGATGCGAGGCGCGCCACACCCATGAGCGCGGATTCTGCGCCCGGACCTTGCAGCGCAATCAGCGCCAGATCGTCGCGCACGCGAATCTCGCAACGATCGCCGATTTTCGATTTGAGGTGTGCAATGTCCTGTGCTTTGCAGGCTGCGTTCACGACCAAATGCAGATAGTCACCCGTGTTGAAGATCATCAGATCATCAAGGATGCCGCCCGCTTCGTTGGTGAACAAAGCGTAGCGTTGTTTACCCGGCGCAATGCCGATCACATCAACGGGCACCAACGTTTCCAGGGCAGCCGCCGCATCAGGGCCATGCAATTCAACCTGCCCCATGTGGGACACATCAAACAGCCCGGCATGCGCTCGCGTGTGCAAGTGCTCTTTCAAAACGCCGAGCGGATATTGCACCGGCATGTCGTAACCGGCAAATGGCACCATGCGCGCGCCAAGGCTCACATGGAGATCAAACAGCGGGGTTTTCGCGAGAGTTTCGGACATCAGGACGCGCTCTTTCTATAGAAGAATCAATCGTCCCGGATCTGTCCTTTGTGCCTGAGAGATTGAGCGCGGCGCATTACGCGCCGGGCCTTGCCCCTTCGGCGGAGGCTCTTGCCATCGCATTGTGCTGCGGCGGCTGCCTCGCTCTCCAGATGGTGTGCTGTGACAGTACTTGAACCTGAGCGATCTTCCGGGGATTACGCCTACGGTAGCGCGCTGGCCAAACACCAACTCGCTTCTCCTGACACAGTGCAAAGTTTAGCAGCCCTACAATCGAATGCGAACCCATTGCAAAAAACTCAGGAGACACCCATGCAAATCTCGATGTACAGCTTATCCGTGCCCGTGCTTGATCGCACGCTGGGCAATTTGCAGAATATTCTCGACAAGGCCGGTGCTTATGCGACCGAAAAGAAAATCGACGAGACAGTACTGACCGGCATGCGCATTTTTCCGGATATGTTGCCGATGTATCGTCAGGTGCAAATTTGCGCTGATTTCGCGAAAGGTGCTGCGGCCCGATTGGCTGGCGTAGAAAACCCGAAATACGAGGACAGCGAAAGAACTTTCGCGGAACTCAAAGCACGCTGCCAGACGACGCGCGATTTTCTCGCCACGTTTAAGCCCGAGCAATTCGAAGGCAGCGAGAAAAAAATCATCATGGTACCCATTGGTGGCGAGCCACACGAATTTGTCGGACTGCCGTATCTGATGGGCATGGTCTACCCAAATTTCTACTTCCACGCCGCCACCGCGTACGATTTGTTGCGCAGCGCGGGTGTGCCGATTGGCAAGCGGGACTTTGTTACACGCTAATATTTTTCACACAAGGAGAAATCGATGAACCTGCGACTCACATTAATCGTCTCGCTCACCTGTCTGGCCAGCGGACTGCTGCATGCGCAAACACCCGCCGGCACCTGGAAAACCATTGACGACGCGACAGGCAAAGAAAAAGCCATCGTACGCATCACCGAGGCGGGCGGCGTTTTCACTGGCAAAATCGAAAAGCTCCTCGATCCGGCCAAGCAGGACTCCAAGTGTGATCAATGCACCGACAGCCGCAAGGATCAACCGGTGCAAGGCTTAACTATTCTGCGCAATGTAAAAAAGGCCGACGGCTATTGGGAAGGCGGCGATATTCTCGACGCTGCCAACGGCAAGGTATACCGCGTTCGCCTGACCCCCGCCGCCGATAACAAATCGATGGAAGTGCGTGGATACATCGGATTGCCAATGCTTGGGCGATCACAAAAATGGCTGCGTGCCGAGTAACAGCTTTTATCTGTAATGGCGTTCTTACTGGGGCTGAGTGACAATCTACTGCAAAGTCGATTATTGATAATATCCACAGTCAGCCCCGATAAAACCTAGTATTCGCGAAAAAGCTGTAAGTCAGTATGACCTTCGATTCACTGACCTTCGCGCTATTTCTCGCGATTGTTTTCCCTGTTTATGCACTGCTGCGCTCGTGGCCCGCTCGCAAGAACGTGCTGCTAGCGGCGAGCTGCGTCTTTTACGGATCCTGGAACCCGTTTTTCCTGCTGTTGCTGGCGTTCACGACCGTGTTCGACTGGTGGGCTGCGCAGCGCATATTTGCCACGGTAGACGTGCATAAACGCCGGTTGTGGGTGTGGGCTTCGGTGGCGGCGAGCCTGACGCTGTTGGGCTATTTCAAATACGCGCAGTTTTTTGCGAATACGGTCATCGAATGGTTCGCGCTGGTCGGCATTACTTACAAGCCAATCGATCTTGGCATTGTGTTGCCGCTTGGCATTTCGTTCTACACGTTTGAATCGATTTCCTACATCGTCGACGTCTATAAAAAGCGCATTGAACCCACGAAGAGCCTGCGCGACTACGGTTTGTTCATGACGTTTTTTCCGCATCTGGTCGCAGGCCCGATCATGCGTTTTAACGACTTCAACGCTCAGACGGTGACGCCGCGCAGCGTGACGTCTGACGGCGTGGCGCTCGGTGCGTATATGTTGATCGGCGGACTATTTTTGAAAATTGTTGGCGCGGATCATGTCTTCGCGCCGATCTCCGACGTCGTATTTGCTGCGGACTACAAAGCGGGATTTGTCTCAGCATGGGCGGGCGCATTTTCGTTTTCGATGCAGGTGTATTGCGACTTTGCGGGCTACTCGCTGGCGGCGCTCGGAATCGCCAAAATGTTTGGTTTTCACCTGCCAGCCAATTTCGAGTCACCCTTCGCGTCGGTCGGCATTGCCGAACTGTGGACGCGCTGGCACATTTCGTTGTCAAACTGGTTGCGCGACTACGTATTCAATCCGCTGGGCCACTATCGCAAAGGGCGCATGCGGGGCTATCTCAACGTGATGATCACGTTCACCGCCTGTGGTTTTTGGCACGGCGCGGCCTGGCATTTTGTGGCGTGGGGCGCGATGCACGGCGCGTTTCTGGTGGTCGAACGTTTACTGAAAGACAGCATCGGCGACTGGAAAGTTTGGGACATGAAAGCGGTACGCTGGTGCCTCGCGTTGCTGACGTTCGCCCTGTTCTCGCTCGCGGTTGTCTATTTCCGCGCGCCAACGCTGGGCGTTGCCTGGGATCGAACAATTGCAATGTTCGGGCTTGGTGTGAAGGACGCTGCGAGCTTGCTCTGGAACGGCGACGCCAAGGTATTTGTCGTGGGCCTTGTGATTGGTTTAGCGGTTCAGGCATGGCTCAAATCGCGAAAAGGCTGGGAATGGTTGCCCGCCATTGCTTGGCCGTGGCGCGTGGCGCTGTTGTCATTGATGTCGCTGGCGATTGTGTTGTCGCCTGGTAAGACCAATGCGTTCATCTACTTTCAGTTTTAGGAGGCCATCATGAAAGCACACTGGCTTCTGACTTGGGTAGTCGCCGCCGCCTTAACGCTTGGCGGCTGGCTCGCGTTCGAGCATTACTGGCGCGGGCAAGGCTACGCACCGACCGTGATGGATAGTTTCGATCTTTGGTCGCAGCATCGTGCGCGCGCCGTGAAATCCGCACCGCCACTGCGCTTCGCGTTACTGGGCGCATCACGCATTCAATACGGCATCTCGCCGCCTGTATTTCGTGATGAGACACACAAATTGGGGTTGAACGTTGACCCGATCATGCTCGCGGTCAACGGACACTATCCGCTCGCAGCACTGCGCGATTTGTCGGAGGATGAAAAATTCGTCGGCGTCGCGCTGGTCGGCATCGACTCACGCGGCATGGACCGCAAGGTGTGGGACATGCAGGCGAAGCACATCCAGAACTATCACCACGAATGGAGCCCTGCCCGCGAAGTTCATCGACGGCTTTTGACGCGGCTGCAAGAACATGTGATTGCCGCACGGCCCGACTTCGCGGCGGTGACACTCATCAAGCGCTACCTCGATGATCAGGGCCCACCGTACAAGGAATATGTGACGTTCGAACGTGATCGCGCGGGCGGCACCGACTACCGCAAGAGCAATATTTCGGCGATTCGTGGTGCTCGTATTGCGGATCTAAAAAAATACTATCCGCTTTACACGTCCCCGACGCCAGAAGTTTGGCTCAATGACATGCGCGAAGTGGTGGGCTGGGTGGAGCGCATCAATGCGCGCGGTGGCAAGGTCATTTTCTATCGCGAGCCGCTGTCAGGCGAGCACCTCGAGATGGACGAAGCGCATTTTCCGCGCGATAAATACTGGGACAAACTGGTCGCCATCATGCCCGCGACAATGATCGATTTTCGCGATTTCCCAGAGCTAGTCATCGACACGCCAGACACATCGCATATCGACATCAAAGATATTGATCGGCACACCCGCGCCTTAGTGCAGCTACTGCACGCGAAGAAAATTTTCTAGATCGCGACGAGTTGCGCAGCCATCAGTGGCTTGCCGTCGGCAAATGCTTCGGCAATCAGCGTGTGACCGCTCGCGACCTGAAACTGGCCACCGTGAGAGCGGAGCTGTACGCCTTCAGGCGCTGCAACCGCGTCAGCCGTACGATTTGCAGACACATCCTGCAATGCCAAAAGGCGTTTCGGACTCATCCACAGTTGCGCGAAATGCGTCTGCGCTTTCCATGAACGAAAGCTCGATTCGATGACTTCAGCAACCTGTTCCGGCGCAACGAACGAGGTGTCGACAACAAGGTCATAGTTACTGTAATCACGCAGTGCGATGCCGTACAATGCCAGAAAACGCGTCGTCTCAAGCTGCGTACGCGAGCGATTATTGTCTAGCGCGTCGGCGAGCGAACTGTGCTGCTCATCGCTGCGCGAAGCGTCGAAAACGCGACCCGCACCCACCTGTGGGTCAACCGACAGAAATACTTTGAACGCGCTCGGGATAAAGTGCCACGCCAGACGCGAGTCAACGATGATCTGATCGCCGGTTTCACCCAGGCGCTGCGTGTGCGAATCAATGCGGTCATCGACGCTGCGATCGTTGACTGAGCGCTCATTGAGTTGCAGAGTGGTCAAACCCATGCTGGTTGCGATTTCGCGCTGGATCGCACCCGCCGATATGAGCTGAAAATTCAGCCGCTGCGCGAGGATGCGTGCGACAGAAGATTTGCCGCCACCGATGTCGCCCGAGAGCGTGACAATGTTTTTCAAAGCACAATCAACCGTATCGAAAATGGCCAAGCGCTGATTTTATGGCTTGTTTGAACGCGCAATCGCGAACCTGTTGCGGGCGAGCACACTATTTACCAATACAAAATCGACTGAAAATTTCACCCAGCAAATCGTCAGCCGTAAATTCCCCCGTAATTTCGCCGAGCGCTTCATGCGCAAGACGCAGCTCTTCAGCGAACAGCTCCAATGCAACATGCTCCAGATGCGCCGCTGCATCGTTGACATGGACGAGCGCGCTGCGCAAGGCAGTGACATGCCGCTCTCGCGCCATGAACCCGCCTTCTTCGCGATAGTTAAAGCCGACCGCATCGGCAATCGTGTCAGTCAACAGTTCAATGCCGTCGCCCGTCTTCGCTGACAGCCACACGCCCGCTGAATCAGCGCGTGCGTCCTGCTGCTGAATGTCAATCTTGTTGCGCACAATGATGCGCGGCAGTGTCGACGGCAACTCGTTGATCAAGCTCGCCGAGATGGGCGCGTCCGATTCCACAATCACAAGTGCAAGATCCGCATCCCGTATCGCTGCACGGGTGCGCTCGATCCCCATCGCTTCTACGGGATCATTCGTTTCGCGCAAGCCCGCCGTATCGATCACTTCCGTCGGCATGCCCTTGATGCTGATTCGGCTCTTGACGGTGTCACGTGTGGTTCCCGCAATCGGCGTCACGATGGCGAGTTCGTCGCCTGCAAGTGCGTTAAGCAAACTCGATTTGCCGACGTTGGGCTCGCCCGCGAGCACGATGCGAATACCGTCATGCAGCAGTTGACCGCGGCCCGCTTCTGCAATGACATGTTCAAGTGCTAAACGAGTGTCTGCCAGCTTTTCGCGGGCGCGCTCGGCCTCAAGAAATTCGACATCTTCCTCAGGAAAATCGAGTGTCGCTTCGACAAACATGCGCAGCCGAATGATTTTGTCCTGCAGCACTTTGATGCGGTCGGAAAATTCACCGGTGAGCGAACGCACAGCGGCCCGTGCCGCGCTCTCAGTCGCGGCGTCGATGACGTCCGCGACCGCTTCCGCCTGAGCCAGATCGAGCTTCCCGTTGAGATAAGCGCGCTTGGTGAATTCGCCAGGTTCTGCGTGTCGTGCGCCTAGCTCAATGCAGCGTCGAACGAGCGCCTGTAGAACCATCGGCGAACCATGGGCGTGCAACTCAACGACGTCTTCACCGGTGAACGACGCTGGCGCCGCAAAGAAAATTGCCAGCCCATCGTCGATGACCTGATTAGCGATATCCAGAAAGCGGGTATGTTGCGCGATTCGCGGCAATAAGATTCGTCCACAAACGACGGCGCTCAATTCGCCCAGCGATTTTCCGGACACCCGTACCATCCCGACACCACCTCGGCCGGGGGGCGTGGCAATGGCAACGATGGTGTCATGCATGGCAATTTGTCAGTCGCAGCGTTGCCGCAACTGACGTATCAGACTAGCGCTTCGCTGCCGTAACAACCGCTGCCTTCTCTTTCTCAAGCACGCGATTGATATTCCATTGCTGCGCAATCTGCAGAATGTTCGACACGGTCCAATAAAGCACCAGGCCCGCCGGAAAGAACAGGAACATCACAGCAAACGCTACCGGCATGTATTGCAGAATTTTTTGCTGCATCGGATCCATGCCTGGCGCCGGTGGTTGCAGTTTTGATTGTGCGAATGCGGTAATCGCGTAGATCACAGGAAGCACAAAGAATGGATCCGGGGCGGACAAATCATGAATCCACATCGCCCACGGCGCGTGGCGCAGCTCCACGGCAGCGCTCAACACCCAGTAGAGCGAGATGAACACCGGAATCTGAATCACGATTGGCAAACATCCGCCCAGAGGATTGATCTTCTCTTTTTTGTAGAGCGCCATCATTTCGACGTTGAGCTTGGCGCGATCATCGGCATACCGCGTTTGCAGTTCTTTAAGCTTCGGGCCGACCAGCTTCATCTTGCCCATGCTGCGACCCGCCGTTGCGTTCAGCGGATAGAACACAGCCTTGATCAGAATCGTCAGCAAGATGATGGCCCAGCCCCAGTTGCCCACGAGGTTGTGAAACCACTTGAGCAGCCAGAACATCGGCTCGGCGATCACGCTGAACATGCCGTAGTCAACGACATGCTCAAGCCCCGGTGCAGCCGCCTTCAGTCGATCCTGTTCCTGCGGGCCCAGATAAAGTGGTACGGTCACTTTTGCCGTCGCTCCAGGCGCGATCTCACCGACCGGAATTTTCAAACCAGCCAGATAGGCGTCGCCCGTAGCCTTGGTCATGTAATAGTCACGTGGCGTACCCGCCTTAGGCAGCCATGCGTTGACGAAGTAATGTTCCACCATGCCGATCCAGCCATCTGAAACGCGATCAGAGGTAATGCCGGTTTTGCCCTTCTCGACGTCTGAGAAAGAAACCTTTTGATACTTCTTTGCTTCGGTGTAGAGCACTGGGCCGTGGTACGCGCCTGCCCCCATCGGGTTGCTCAAACCCGCGTTAACGCTATCTCGTTGCAGCTGAAAATAGGTCGTCGGCGAGATCGCGACATCGCTGCCGTTGGTTATTTCCTGCGTGACATCGACAACGTAGCTATTGCGAGTAAATGTGTAGACCAGCTCATCTTTTCCGCCGCTGGCGATAGGCGTCGACAGGCGCACTTCAAGCTTGTCGGCGCTGCCCATGTCGAGGCTACCTGGCAGCTTTGTATAGAGGGCGTAATGATTGGGCATACCCGCGCCAAGTACGCCAACCTGAGCCACGTGCATGCGCTTGGCATCCTTCTCCAGCACCAGATAAGGCTTGGATTGATCCAGCGCGTCGCCGTGCTTTTTGAGCGCGATCTGTTCGATGACGCCACCGAGCGTATTGATCTTGAACTCAGCCAGGTCCGTGTTGATGGTGATGATTTCGCCATTGGCCGCAACGCCAGACGTGGGCGCAGTGGTCGGTGCAGAACCAGGCGTCGCTGCTGAAGTTGACGTAGCTGCACTGCTTGCCGCTGCGCTTGGAGGGATATCGTTTTTCTTATCCGATGCTGCTGCGGGCGTTGCCAGTGCAGTGATAGCGACGGGCGGCTTGGGTGGCGCATTTTCCTTCTGCCATGCCTGAAACAGGAACACGCCAGACATAGAAAAGATGACGAACAGGATCAGACGCTGGAAGTCCATGGTGGGCTTTCAGTTAAGGGTTGGAAGAGGTGGGCCGCGCAACGGTGTGCGCGGCGGAATGAGAATTGGTGGGTACTGGATCGTAACCGCCCTCATGCCACGGATGGCACTTAGCGAGACGCATCGCGCCCATTGTGGAGCCACGAATTACACCGTATTCGCCGATGGCATCAGCGGTGTATTCCGAGCAACTCGGAAAGAAACGACAGCGCTGACCCAGCATCGGACGAATGCCGTATTGGTAGGCCTTGATCAGACCAAGCGCGACGGCACTGGCAGCGACGTTGGCGCGTGCTTTTAGCGTTTCCTCGCTCATGCGTTCACGCGAGCTGAGACCAAAGTCGCAGGCGCAACGGTGCCGGGAGACTTCGTCGCAGCCAGTTTCGCAATGTCATGTTCAAGCGAGCTCGTCCATTCAGCAATCACTGCCGCAACATCTTTGGTCGTTATCGCGATACTCAAGCGGACGACGTATTGCGACGCGGGTAGCGCTGTCTGCCGCAGACGAAATTGTTCTCGAATGCGGCGCTTGACGGCATTGCGCAGCACCGCTGTGCGCGCGTTTTTCTTCCCGATCATGAGCCCAAGGCGCGGACGAGGCAGCGCGTCGACTGAACCCAGTTCAGTGCGCCGATACACCCAGATAAAGCGCCCGCGATGGGCGCGCGTTTTCAACGCGCGAACGAAATCGTCCGGCTGGAGCAGTCGAGCTGCTCGCGGAAAAGCCGCTCCGGTTGACGCATCCATGGTGATAGACGAGTCAGGTGCAGCGGGCGCAACGAACGCCAATGCGGACAATGGCGCAAATGTCGGTGACGATTGTCGGCAACTAAGCCGACAGAACGCTGCGACCCTTGGCGCGACGGGCGCGGATCACGCCGCGACCACCTTTGGTAGCCATGCGGGCGCGAAAGCCGTGGGTGCGCTTACGGCGAATAACGGAGGGTTGAAATGTACGTTTCATGATTGTCTAGCGCGATCGTTAGGAATATGTGGGGATTCGGGTGACGACTTCGATTGGCCGACCCAGCGACGTTTCCGGAATCGCGCCGCCCAATATCAGGATCGGGGAGCGTGATTTCGCAGAAAAGCCTTGAATTATAACTTTTAAACCGCCGAATTGGCGTTTCTGATCCATCGCATACCAAATCCCAACGTCAACGCCGTGCCAACCAACACAATCGCGCCGCCGACATACATCGGAATCGTCGGTATTTCACCGAGCACCGCTGCCCCCCAGGCCGCAGCAAACACTGGGATTAGAAACGTTACCGTCGATGCTTTTTGCCCGCCCAATCGGGCAATCAGTCTGAAATAAAGGATTAGAGCGATAGCGGTTGCTAACACCGCGAGCAAAATAGCCGCGCCCCATGCCTTGGCAGATGGCTGCGTTTGCGGCCAATAGGTGATGGCAAAAGGCAGCACCAAAATAGTGCCGACGATTTGACTGCCCGTCGCAACGCCCAGCGGTGACACTTTGGCAAGTCTGCGTTTAGCGAAATGCGAGGCGAAACCGTAAGCCAGCGTCGCGATTAACCCCGCCAAAATCGCCGTTCCTGATCCACCCGGTTTGAAATCGACCTTGCCCCACGTCAGCACCGCCATTCCGACGACACCGAGCGCCAGCCCAACCCATTGCAAACGCGTCAATTTCGCGTTCAACCACACGAGGCCGACAACGCCCGCCCAAAGCGGTGTAGTTGCATTAATTAGCGCTGCAAACCCCGTGCTGAGCGAAAGCGCTGCGTAGGCCAGCAACGTGAACGGAATAAAGGCATTTACAAATCCCAGCACCGTCAGCTCGCGAACGTGTGCAAGCATCTGAGCGCTTCCCTCCCGCATTAACACCAGCGGCAACAGACAAATCGCCGCCAACCCGCAGCGAATCCCGATCAGTGCAAATGGCCCAAATTCAGGTGCCGCAACCCGCATAAAGAGAAACGATACGCCCCAAATCGCCGAGAGCAGAACGAAGTCAATGATGTCGCGGCGGGTCAAAGGATGCCTTCAAGTTTCAATAAATAGTCCTTGTTGTGCAGTCCGCCCGCATAACCTGTCAACGTGCCGTCCGCCCCAATCACTCGGTGACAGGGCACGATGATCGAAATGGGGTTTTTGCCATTCGCGGCTCCAATGGCCCGCACGGCTTTCGGACGTCCGATGATCGCAGCCTGCTGGCCATACGTGCGTTTTTCACCGAACGGGATTTTGGTCAGTGCGGTCCACGCCTGTTTCTGAAATTCGGTGCCCGATGGCGCAAGCGGTATCGAGAAAACGCGACGCTTGCCGCTGAAGTATTCATCAAGCTCGCGACGCGTTTGCGTCAGTACCGCGCGCTCGTCATCGCGTAACCAATCCACCTCTAAGGAAGGAACGTATTTGCCCGCCGTCATGTGCAGCGCAGTCAGCGCCGCACCGTCTGAAATCAGGAGCAGTTCACCGACAGGCGAATCGTGCAGTTGGTAATAAGTAGTCATCATTAAGCCTTCATTTTTCCAGTTTCCGCCACGTATGCAGCACCGCATAGCTGCGCCATGGTCGCCATGCCTCGGCAATCACATCGGCTTCGCGTTGCCCCTTCGCCGTGTTCGGCAAATTCATTGCATTGAGCAGCGCCACATCCTGCGGTGGCCAGGCGTCGGGCCATGCCAACGCTCGCATCGCGATGTAATGTGCCGTCCACGGGCCGATGCCTTTGATCTGGCGCAACGCATCAATCGCTTGCGACGGCTCAACGCCACTACTGAGGATCAATTTGCCTGATGTCACCGCCTGCGCAATCGCGATCATCGCCTCCGCACGTTGTCCAACAATGCCAAGTCGACCTATGTCATCCCGCGTCAGCTGCGCCACGCGAGCTGGCGTCGGAAACGTGCGCGTCAAATTGGCAAAGGGCGTAGCAACAACTTCGCCAAATGCATCGACGAACCGCGTCGCCAACGTGCGCGCCGCTTTCACCGTCACCTGCTGCCCAAGAATCGCCCGCAACGCCAATTCAAACCCGTCAAACGCACCCGGTAGCCGCAGCCCATGTGCGCCCTCTGCAAGCGCTCCGAGCGCAGCAGAAATCTCCTGCGGATCAGCCGCGACATCGAACACCTGCTTCGTGCGCGACAACACCGATTGCGTCGCTTGCGCGAGCGCCGCAGTAAATCGCAATTGCAGCGCGTGGCGTTTGGGCAGATGATTCACTTCGAGCCAACCGGCCATCGCAATCCCGCTCTTGGCGCCGTCCACACGAATCACGCGCCGATAGAGTCCGTCCACAATCGTCTCCACACCTGGTACCGCCCGCATCTCAAAAAACGAGAGCACACGCTGCCAGTCGTAAGGCGGTCGATAGGGCAACACAAACGTCAGGCAATCCAGCTCTTCGGCGGCTTCACTCTCGCGCCCTTCTTTACGCAATCGCGTGGGGCTAAACCGATAGCGTTCAGCAAACAAAGCATTCATGCGCCGCACGCTGGAGAACCCGCTGGCAAACGCAATGTCCGCCACCGGCAACACCGTATCCGTCAACAACCGCTTGGCAAGCAAAAGGCGATGCGTCTGCGCATACTGCACCGGCGACACACCAAATTCCTCGGCAAATATCCGCCGTAAATGGCGATCCGTCACGCCAACGCGTTCAGCCACTCGTGCCAGATCAATATCGTTGGCGACGCCATCCTCAATCATGCGCGCCGCCGCGCGCGCCAACTTCGCGCCCGCTTCTGTCGCCGCAAAGCCCGGCGCCAGCTCAGGCCGACACTTCAAACAAGGTCGAAACCCAGCCGCCTCCGCCGCCGCTGCGCTTGGAT
Organism: Casimicrobium sp.; assembly: GCA_039925745.1. GTDB lineage: Bacteria > Pseudomonadota > Gammaproteobacteria > Burkholderiales > Casimicrobiaceae > Casimicrobium. Next base: position 23,171 of record JBDSYI010000180.1, read on the forward strand.
AAAAACCGCAGTTCTTCTGCAAAGGCATCCGCACTCGACAAATCGGACGACAATAAATGTGCGTCGACGACACGCCCACAAAAAAGCGTCCGTCAAAGCGCGTATCGTGCGCTTTCATCGCCTGATAGCAGGCGTTGGGTGTGAGGTGCGTGAACTGCATGCGAGCAGTTTAGCGTTTGCTTTGTGCTGGATTTAGCCGTTTTCGGACATGTAGATTGTTCGCGAAATCTATATCAATCCACGCATACGCGATATTGTTCAGTTCCTTCCAAGCAAATTATCTGCATGCGCTACCAGGGAAAACTCGTCGAATGGAATAACGAAAAAGGATACGGCTTTGTATTGCCAAACGCCGGCGGCCGAAAAATTTTTGTTCATTTGAACGAATTCGTTTCGCGCAGGCAACGTCCGGCGGTTAGTGATCTATTGACGTTTGAAATCGGGTTGGATGCCAACAAGCGCAGCTGTGCCGTGAGGGTTGCGCCAGTCGTCGCACCAGCTGAGCGAGTGCGGGCCGCCGCACAACGCGATGCCCGCGAAGATGCATCAAAGTTTAGTTATTGGCTCGCGTTCGCGTGGATCGCATTAATCCTCGCGCTCGGCGCATTTGCAATGCTGCCTTGGAAGTTTGTGTTTGCTTGGGTCGCGATCAATGTGTTGACATACATCGTCTACGCCGCCGACAAATCATCGGCAAAACGTGGCGCGTGGCGCACACCGGAATCACAATTGCACCTGCTCGCGCTGGCGGGCGGCTGGCCCGCTGCGGCCATCGCGCAACAACGGTTGCGCCATAAGTCCAGCAAGGCTGATTTCCGCGCTGTGTTCTGGATTACCGTGATCGTCAATGTCGCGGCAATGTTTTGGTTGATGAAGAATGGACGTGAGCTT
>JBDSYI010000181.1:0-2341 GCA_039925745.1 Casimicrobium sp.
GAACTGTCGTTTCGTTCAAGATGATCAAGAGCTGCTGGTTGATCGATTCATCGGAGAAGAAAAAGGGCTAGTGCGCTCCCTTGAAATGCGTGCCCACTGAAAAGGAAATCGTCATGAAGTTAAAGACATCTGGTTTCGGTTCAACGTGCAGACGTGCCGCGCTCGCTGCGGTGTTGTTGCCGCTGTTCGTGGCCTCTGCGAACGCTCAAACGGTAGAAGCGCGATGCGAGAAGCTACTGCCGTTGAAAACGCTGACGGCCGCCATCGGCGCAGGCTATACGGCGTACGATGCGGTCGAGCGAAAGCCGGGCCAATTGGAGTGCTCGTGGCTAAGTCGTGGCAACGGGTCGATCAAAACTTTGATCGCCACTCACTGGAATAAGGCGGCGCTCGCCGAGTGGGGCCGCGAGTTCACGCCAGCAAAAACTGTCAATAACTGGTGGGACATGGTCGTCACGAACTCGGAAGAGGCGATGAAGGGCAAACGTCAGCTGATCACCGGGCTCGGCAAACGCGCGGCGCTGATCGCCATGCCAGCCAGCAAGACCGGCAGTCAAACAAAAATTCTCATTCAACGAGACAATGAAGTGATCGACGTGATCAGTACGGGGCTCAGCAACGCCGAGATCACGAAAGCCGCCAAGGCGTTGGCGTCGCCCTGAACTGGCGCGGCCCGAAACCTCATGCGACTAAATTTTTTGCAAATCGCGATGCGCCGCCAAGCCGATCCCATCACGCACCATTACTCACTATAGGAATTAGTAATCACCATGAAGACTGCTGTTCCAGCGCTAGGTCTGCCCGATTTCTTGCAGAAACTCTTGCTGTCATTTCTCGTGCTCTCAATAGCCGTTGGCGTGCTTCCTGCGAGGGCGCAAAACATCGCCCTGGGAACGATCACCGTTAACGGGAAAAAAACGGAGTTGAAGCACGCGTACGCCAACACGGAAACATCACACCGCTCCGGCAAGGTCGAAACATTTTTGATTCTGACGGACAAACCACTTTCGGTGAACGCGATCGCTGATGAAACGGAGCGCGGCGTTACTGCGCAAAGGGACAAAGTCAGTCTGATCGAATTGAAGCTCGACAACAACAAGCGCGTTGTCAGTACGTACATTTCAGTCCCGCCGCTGAAAGGCAACGTCATGTCACCCGCGCTGAAGCTCACTTTTTTGAGCTTCAGCGACAAATCGCTGAAAGGCCGTTTCTACAGCGAGCGCGAAGATCGCGCCTTTGACCACAGTTATTCGGTTGACGTACGCTTTGACGCTGCCTTCGCCCCCAGCAAGGCCGTTGATGCGTCAGGAGAGAAAGCGTGGCAGTCTCCGCAAGGCAAAGTGCTTGCCGAATACTTTAGAGCCGTTCGGTTGGGTGACATGGCGGCGGTGAAGCGTGTGGTAACGCCTACGTTCGCGAAGACACTCGATGGCGCCAAAGGCAAGGATCTGCTGGCCTATTTGCAGAGCGTGGCAGAAGACCCAAAGACGGTCGCGTTTGAACGCCTAAGCGTCGAAGCGGATAGCGCCAAGGCCAAATTAGTTCGGCGCATCAAGGATGGCTCTGAAAATCAGGAATACGAGCTGTTCAGAGTGGGCGGTGCATGGTTTGTGGAACCGTGATTCGCCGTTTTGGAACGCTGGGCCGTAAGGCGCAACGACGCGTGAACGCCCTGACTATCAAGACTCGCACGGTCGCTCGATACTGAAATCAATCGGGCTGGAAAATGAACGCTGTAGTCGTGAACGGATCACTGAAGACATTGAAGGATGAAGCAGACTTTAGTGCACAAGGCATTTCTGTAGATCGTATAGTGAAACCTGACGGGTACGACGCGCGCGTAACGTTGCAAATGCATTGCGTTGTTCACGGGGATGAAGGACTGTCGACGTGAACTGGTTTGTGTTTATCGTCTTCGTCGTCATGCCCTTGGTCGGTGCGATATTCGCATGGAAATCATGGCATCTTTCACGTACTGGCGTACGCGTACACGCGAAGATCGTTGATTATGAACGCCAGGGAACTTATATCGGTGGTCACAGCATTCAGGGCGATCGCCGCCCAAAATACCGACCCGTCGTTAGTTTTGTCGACGAGAAGCACAAGTCACACACCGTGAAACTCTCCAAGGTTTATTCGCACGAGCCTTTGAACGTAGGGAACTCAATGCCGATCATCTACCCACGTGGACGGCCAGACAAAGCGCAAAGTGCGGCGCTGTGGTCGATTTGGTTCATTGCGTACTGGTTCTGCGCGCCCGCCGTCACGATCATCGTTTTTATCGGTTCGCAGTGGATTTGGTACAGATACATCGGATAGTGGCCGTTGATCATTGAATTAA
>JBDSYI010000182.1:0-2794 GCA_039925745.1 Casimicrobium sp.
ACTTACGCGGTTTTCTGCGATAAGGACGCGCACTTGCGCGAGCAGCGGCTCAGGGTATCCGGTGAGGTATTTCAGTTCGTCCACACTCGATATTCTCCGCCAGCGGGCGACGACACATAAAATTATCCGTCCAAACACTTCCTTCGACGTTAAGCTCGCTCGCTACCCGTCGCACAAAGCCGCCATGACCTCCCGTACCTCCGACACCTTCATCCCGGGCAAAGACGCCTCGCTCGAATCCACCATTGAGACGATGAAAGCGAAACTCGCCAAGCGCGGCTTTGTGTTGAACGAATCGTCGCTGCTGCACGAAGTCGATGGCATCTGGTCGACGCACATGAAGGACAACGAGTGTCCGATGCTGTTCTCCAACGGCAAAGGCGCGACCGAGCTTGCGGCGCGCGCCAGTGCGTATGGCGAATTCTTCGAGCGGCTGGGTACACACTATTTCTGGACTCACTTTCATCTCGGCGAAACACGCGCGAACAAACCGTTCGTGCATTACCCGCAGGAGCGCTGGTTTCCTCTACCGAAGGCCAACGGTAAGGGCAAAAAATGGCCGAAAGAAATGTTGAACCCTGAGCTACAAAAGTTCTACAACCCGGGCGACAAAATCCCACTGGAAGTGCTGGTCGATTTGAACTCCGGCAACGTCGCGCGCGGCGTCTGTAGCTTGCCGTACAAGCGCCTGAAAGACGGCGCAGAAACATTCATCCCCGTCAACATCATCGGCAATTTGTACGTCAGCAATGGCATGGCCGCTGGCAACACGCTGATGGAGGCGCGTACGCAAGCGCTCTCAGAAATTTTCGAGCGAGCGATCAAATACCGAATCATCGCCGAGGGCCTGTGCCTGCCGGAAGTGCCAGAAGATGTGATCTCGCGCTTCCCGAACATTCGTGCGGGTATCGACGGGCTGCGCAAAGCGGGCTTCGGAATTTTGGTGCGCGACGCGTCGCTCGGTGGCAAATATCCGGTAATGAACGTTACGCTGGTGCACCCGAAAGATCAGGGCATTTTTTCGAGCTACGGTGCGCATCCTCGTTTTGAAATCGCGCTGGAGCGCGCGATGACCGAGCTGTTGCAGGGCCGCGCGCTCGATTCGCTTGAAGGCTTCCCCGAGCCGGGCTTTGACATGGAAGAGATCACGGCGGTTAACAATCTCGAAATCCACTTCGTCGATTCCAGCGGCGTGATCAGCTGGAACTTCATGGGTGACACGCCGGACTTTCCGTTCGTGGACTGGAATTTCAGCACCACGACAGAGGAGGATTACCACTGGCTCGTCAACTCCGTTCACGGTGAAGGCAAAGACATTTACGTCGCCGATTTCAGCGAGCAAGGCGCTTACAGCTGCCGGATACTCGTGCCCGGCATGAGCGAAATTTATCCGGTGGAAGACCTCGAATGGGAGAACAACAGCCTCGGCAACGCCCTACGCCCATCGCTGGTGCGCCTGCATGAGCTGACCGAAGAGGAGTGCGAGAGTCTGCTCGAAGACATTCAGACTATGAACGTCGCTGACGAGCGCCCATTGTGGGAAATTCTTGGCCTCGCCATTCCCGACGGCACGCCGTGGAAACAACTACGTATCGGCGAACTGAAAACACTGCTCGCACTCGCGATTGGGGACGAAGAAGAAGCGCTAGAAGGCTGCGACTGGATTCACCATTTCGCCGACCTCGCGCCCGCGAGGCGCCTCGTCTATCGCTGCATCGAATCCATGCTCGAGATAGAGGATCAGGTCGAGAACTTCCGCCGCTCGCTGGTGCTTCTGTACGGTGCGGAGACGGTGCGTCAGGCTGAAGTCTTGCTTGATCGCTCAGAGCGATTTTTCGGGCTCGACACTCTCGGAGCAGATATGCAGGGAAGCAAGATGCACCAGACCCTGCTGACAGCTTATGACAAGTTGTTTGTGAATTAAACGCGCTTTGTGAAACTACGGTTCGTGCCGATTCAAAGATTCATGAATCTGTCGACCGCTGAGCATTCGATCAGTCAAACATCAACGTCAGCGAACCGTTGATTACGGGATCGAGAGACGCAGCGTGGTTACGTACACAAATGTCGATGCGCGAATAGCGTTTGTTGTCAAACGCATCGCCCGTATCCACAACGCGAAATTCGATAACTTTGCCGAGCCGCGCTTCGAGTTCCTTTATGCGGAGCGTTGCGCCATATTTCAGCGGCAAATGCTTGTCCATCGCGACGGACACGTACTTTGCTTTGCCCTCAAGGAAATCCTGCAACGTGTTTAGTGCAACGCCACGGCGATCCGTGAAGCCTCCCTCCATGCGACTTGCTGCCGGGAAGTAAGCTGAACCGCGTGCGATGTGCGAGCGTGCCATGAGTGCTCCTAATTGACGAGCGGAGCAACGAGCGCTCCGTACGTACCTAGCTTACCTCTGACGCTTCGTCACATGGGCGACTCGTAACGCTTCGTAACGTCGAAGCGCTCGTCTAAGTCCGCTCGCAGCGCTCGCTGAAATATGACCGACTACAACGCCTGTCCCAGTCGTCCAATCCCCTCTTCAATCTTAGCCACATCCGCCGTAGCGAACGACAGCCGAAAAGTGGACAAATCAGGGGCACGCGCATAGAACGGCGCGCCTGGCACAAAGGCTACGAGTTTCTCAATCGCACGCTTGGCGAAATCGTTCGCGTTGCGACCTTCCGTGAGTTTTGCCCAGAAGAACATGCCGCCGTGGGGCTGGTTGAATTCGATGGCTGGCCCGAGTTCGCGACGCAAACATTCGGCCATCACGCGGGCGCGTTCGGCATAGGTGGTGCGCAC
>JBDSYI010000183.1:0-4078 GCA_039925745.1 Casimicrobium sp.
GTTCGGATTCACGCCGACTGCGGCGACGGCGGCTGCATATGGGGGAATGAGCACTGACTACTCATGCTCGTACGGTTCGGACGTGGTGGCGCTAGTTGCAAAAAATGCGGCCACAAAACTATCCGACCAAGGCGGTGTTTCGCTAGATATTGACGGAGATGGCACAGTAAATCCGCTAGTCGATGGATTGCTGCTGTGGCGTGCGTACTCCGGTGCGCGTGGTGCTGCCTTGACCGCTGGCATAAATTTTCCGTCGTCCGCAACCCGGCAGACACCTGCTTCGATTGAATCCTATTTGCGTCTCTGCAATGTCGATCTCGCGCCCTGAAACTGCATCGAATGCGAGCAATGCTGCGCACCAAGAAAGACAACAAAGGGTCAGCGTCGAATTTTCACCAACACTTCACACTCCCTCCAACTTCTCCTGCAACCAAATCTTGATGAGCGATTGATACGGCACGTCGCGTTTGTTCGCGGCGTTTTTGATGCCTTCGAGCATGTGCGCAGGCAGACGAAGCGAGATGCTGTCAGTGCTGGGTTTCAGTTTGGGTAGCGTGACGTGTTGTGCCTTTGAGAGATCGAGATAGTCGGTCGCTTCGTGCGTCTTCCAGAACGCGCGCTCGTCTGCCTCGCTCTTGAATGCGGGGATCAATTTGAGTGAACTAGCTGATTTGCGTGGCATACCATTTCCTTTATCGAGGGCTCGTGTCGCAGGAGTAATTACCCAAATCGCAGTTAAGCCACACTCGCCTGCAACCGCACACCCAGCGCTTTCGTCACCTTAAGAATCGTGTCAAACCGTGGCTTCGCGCCGGGCGCTAGGGCTTTGTAGAGACTCTCTCGTCCGAGACCCGAGTCTTTCGCGACCTGCGCCATGCCCTTCGCTCGTGCAATGTCGCTGAGGGCGAGGAGGAGCAAATCGGTGTCGTCAGTTTCGAGAACGGCGGTCATGTATTCCGCAATCGCCGCGTCATCCTTCAGGTAGCGCGCGGCGTCGAACGGGAGCAGTTTGGTTTTTGCTTTCGGCTTGGTCATAGATCAATCTCCAGTTGCGTGAGCATTTTTTGTGCGCGTTTGATGTCGCGGCTTTGCGTTGATTTGTTTCCACCCGCGAGCATGATGATGAGGACACTGCCGCGCCGCGTAAAGTACAGGCGATAACCCGGCCCGGTATCGACGCGCATCTCAGACACTTCGCCGCCAAGCGTTTTCCAGTCCCCGAGATTGCCTGCTTCCGCTTGTCGGATGCGCGCGGCAATACGCATCTGCGCACGAACGTCTTACAAAGCGTCTAACCAATGCTGAAAGTCTTCGGTTTGAAGAATCGTGAACATTTCGCCAATTGTATCCAATTAGATACGATTTGTGCACTTGTCTACATGCATCTTGAAAGTTGCAGACAGTAGTTAGCATTGGCCGATGACCAACGATATTCCCAATCTTGAAGATTTCTTGGCCCAAGACGAACTACGCCACATCACGCCACTCAAGATGCTGGGGCTCTATCGCGCACACTTTCGCGTGGTCCCCATCGCGGCGGGTAACGAGTTGGCGTATGTGATGTTGTCGCCGCGCGCTGCGAGTCAGTGGGACACTGCCAACTATCCTTCGACGTCACTCGTGATTTATCCGGCGCTTGCGGCATCGTCTTCTGCTGCAATGATTGACGTTTGCGCTCGTGCGATTCTTGAGCAGGCTGGTGCTGAATCATTTGTGGTGAAGTCTTGCGACTTGCCTCTTATCTCGGCGTTGCGTACGCTTTGCCCAACGCTCACCTATCAGCGGGCGCTTTGTACGTTTACGCCTGATGCGCGCGTTCTGCCCCGCGCTGCGATGACCCATACGTTGATACAAGTGACGAAACACATTCCCGAATTGGCCCGCACACTGCTCACGGCGCACAGTGTGTACGGCGACAGCGAACTCGAAACCATGTTCGCCGATGGGTCCGCGCGCTGTTTGTTGAGTTTTTCCGCTGATGCAAGCGAGCCCGCAGCGGTTGTGCTCATGTTCCCGAACACGCACACGCTGCACGAGATCGGCTCGCTCTACGTTTCGCCAGACGCTCGTCGCGCGGGCCATGCAGGAGCGTTGGTGCGCGCAGCACTGGCCAACAGCGCGTCGCGCGGTCTCGCCGTGCGCTACGTCGTGGATGAGACGAATAGACCGTCGATTGAACTGGCTCAACGCTGCGGATTGCGCGAAGAGATGCGACTGGAGCATTGGCTTGCTGCTTGAAATTTTCGCGTGGTGATCACGTCAACGCGTCTGACCGCACTGCACAGCAAAGGGCGCCCGATCACCATTGCCGTGTTTCCGAACGCAGATCACGGCATGTATGAGTTCGAGACGTGACCCAACGGACAGCGCGTTTCTACGCGGCAACCGGGAGGCTATTTTTTTGTGATGACTGACTTCATCAACGGCAAGCTCCCCAACACGCGTTATAGCGGCGCAGTGATCTATGCTGCACGGCGTTGAGCACTTGCGCGCGGTCGTAAGCATTCGTTTCGACGGATGCGGCCGTCAAAGATCTGTCCTACAGCCGCACAACGTCGACTATCGCGGAATGCAGTCAAGCGGCGAGCCCAGATTACCCAACGCTCGCCGCCTGCTACAGTTGCGCTTTACGCTGCGCTATTGAGTCCTACCTAAATGCAATCGCGAAATATCGTTGTCGCCGTGATGGTTGTAGCGCTAGCGCTAGGCTGGTTCGCGTGGCGGACGGTTGCGTCGGATCACAGCAACGTTGCGTCGCCCGTTTCTGGTGTCGGTACCGACACGAAAAATGCGGTGTCCAGTCAATCTGGTTCGGCCGATGCAGCATCCAGAGTAATCACATTCGACGCCAACGCTGCGCCGGGCGCGCTCGCAGCGATCGCAGCACGTGGTCGCGACCCCGTCGATGCTCGCACCGCGCGTCTGCAGTTGTTAACCGCGCTGCAAGCGCGGCAATCAATGGCGTTCGCGATACACGAAGCCGCGGCGTCGCAGGATCAGGCCGCGAATACGTTTTTGGGCGAGCTAATTTCGTTCTGCCTGCGCAATTCGACGACCACTGCCAAAGCTCAGGCGAGCGCGTCGACCTATGTGCCAGCGCGCCTGCGTGCGCCATCCGTGAAGGATTCGCCGCAGCTATTCAAAGAGTCAGACGAGCGGACGCGGTTTCAGGAAAACAACCGCTCGATTCAGGAAGTGTGCCGCGATTTCGATGCAAAAGCTGCAGAGGCTGACGCCGCAGCCACCGTCGAGAAACTTGCGACATCGGGCTCGGCGTATGCCGCGCTGCTCAGCGATATCAGTCCGCGCACTAACTATCGTGCGCTCACGGCGGAGCAATTCGAACTTGTCGTACGTGCTCTTTCCGAGCAGGACATCGGCACGCTAACGCTCCTCGGTCAACAGGCCCAGGCCATGATTAACGGCGCGATGCTTGCGTCATCCGCGACTACCGTACCCGAGGCTCGCTATTTCGCAGACACGTCCGGTACGCTCGCGTGGCAGCTTGCGCTGTGTCAGCTAGGCGCGTATTGCGGCGCTGACAGCGTCTGGGCGCGCGACGCCTGCTTCAAATTTGGGGCGTGCGCCGGTGACGATTTCGCCAGTGCAATCCGTGCCGCCCTGATTCGTGACGGCATGGATGCGACGCTCGTCGACAAGCAGGCGAGCGCCTTTCTCAACGCCATCACCAGCGGCGACCCAACTCAGCTCGGCATGCGGCGCAAGAAACCATAGACTTCGTCGCCAATCTGAACATACTGATCATGGCACCATGCACGGCAAGCGAAGTGGTAGGTGCCGAGAATGAGTCTTCGATTAAGTGGGCGAGCGCTACATACTGCGGTGGCGTTCTGAGCTCAAAGTTTGATCTTCAACGAAGTCAACCCGCGCACTCGACAGGGCGTTACCTGGCCGCCGCTCACGGAAATATCTCTCGAAGCGCGCATCAAAACTAGAGGAGAAATCTGATGTCGTCACTTCCAGGTACCGTATTCAAAGAGTCGCGCCGCGAGTTCATCGTGGGTTCTGCCAAGGCGTCGGTTGTTGTCGCTGGGGCGGCATTGGCGCCGCTGGCCTT
>JBDSYI010000184.1:0-13285 GCA_039925745.1 Casimicrobium sp.
AAAATGCCTTCAGGCACATGCGCGATGATGAGCATGATCAAGCGCCAGAAGCCCGGCAGATAAACGACGTCGCGCTTCTTGTCGATGGCGTTCACGATGCCCTTCGCCACCGCCTCGGGTGTCGCCCACAGCGCACCTTTTTTTGCGATGTGCGCGGTCATTGGCGAGTCGATGAAACCGGGTTTGACGGTGACGATATGCACCCGCCTCGCTGCCATGCGTGCGCGCAGACCGGAGCAAAATGCGGTGAGTCCCGCTTTGGCGGCGCCATATGCGTGATTGCTGCCGCGTCCACGATCTCCGGCGACCGATGAGATGACGGCAATGCTGCCGCCGTTCGCGCTACCTGCGGCCATGCGTTCGGCGAGGCTTTGCGCCCACAGCGCTGCGCTGGTGAAGTTTGCGGTCAGTTCGCTCGCGAGATACGCGGCGTCGCCATCGGCTCGTGCCGAATCGGTGAGGCTGCCGTAGGCAACGAGCGCTACACGCGGTACGCTCATGGCGCGCACTGTTTCCGTGATGAACGTCGTGTTGGTCAAGTCGCCGACGACTGTAGCGACCACCGGCGCACCGCGCACGCGGGCGTCGGCGGCGATGCGTTCCAGCTCGCCGGCATTGCGCGCGATGAGCGTCAACTCCATGCCGCGCTGCGCCCAGATCCGTATCGCGGCTTGCGCGACAGCGGACGTCGCACCTACGATGACTACGTTCGTTTTACTCATTCTGCTGAATCCTGTGAAGCGGTGACGCGCCGCCAGAACGACGATGAAATCGCCGGATCGCGCGCCGCCTCCAGCTCGCGCCAATGCGGGAAAAATCGTTGAAACATCGCGGCTGACATTCGCGCGTCTTTTGCTGGATAGACGCGACCGCCGGCATCAGCCACCATCGCGTCAGCACGATCGAGCGCGCGACGATCTTTTTCATCGGGCGCGGGAATATCAAGCGCTACGGTGGTGCCCGCAATAGGAAAACTCATGAGTCCTGGCGACGCAATATCGCCAAAGTTCTTGATCACGGCGAGGTAGCTTGCCACCTGTGCTTCGCGCAAATGCGTCAGAATCTTGGGCACCGTTTCGCGCGCGGCATTGGTTGGAACGACGAATTGATATTGCACAAAACCGCGCTTGCCATAAGCGCGATTCCACGCGTTTACCGCATCAAGCGGAAAGAAAAATTGCCAAAGTGGGATCGTCTCCTGGGCGGCCGTGTGCATGGCTTGCGCGCGGTAGTAGAGTGCATTGAATGCCGTCGCGCTCCACGCGCCGAGCAGCCAGCGCGGCGCGTCCATTGGCATGGTTAGTCGCGTTGGTTGCGGTGTCAGCCATTCCTTCGGCCCTGCGCAATGTCGCCCACGGAGAAACACGCCGCGCAGATTTGGGTCGAGCGTGTCGATCCAGCCGACGGTGTATTGCCAATCGTTGCTCGCCTGATCGAGCGCGAGATAGTCGTCAATCGTGCCGTCGCCGCCGAAGAGTTGGGTGTCTTGCACGATGCCGGGGCCGGGAACGCGCTTGAGCTGAAGTTTGACTTCATGCATCAAACCAGTCAGCCCGAGTCCGCCGATACTTGCGCCGAACAGCGCGTCCGCTGGCGACACAGTTTGCGTCGCTTGCCAGTCGGAGCGAGAGAGTTTTATTTCGCGAACGAAGCGCCCGAACGTTCCCTTCACGTGATGATTTTTGCCATGCACATCATTGGCAATCGCGCCACCAACCGTGACGAAGCGCGTGCCCGGAACGACCGGCAAAAACCAGCCGCGCGGCAACACGGCCTCTGCGATGTCAGCGAGCGACGCGCCTGCTTCGCATGTAAGCACGCCATTCGCCTCATCAAACGCCAGTAATCGATCTCGGCGAAATGTGTGCAGCAGCGTGCCACCGTCGTTCACACACACGTCACCGTAACTACGCCCCAGACCGCGTGGCAGGAAGTGTTTTGAGCCGTCCGCAACAAGCGCATTGGCATCGGCAAACGCGTGTGTTTGTCTAGCGCTGTAACCGCGTCCCCACGGTTGATCGAGCGAAAGTGGGTTCACCTTAGCGCTCTACTCCAGCAAGAATGGAATCCATAACGTTCCCAATATCGCCAGCAAACAAATTGCAATGAGCGCCAACCAGACATTCGTCCAGCCGGTGCTCGTTTGGATCACCACGGGCGCAGGTGACGCGTTCCGCTGCTCCAGCGCCTGGTGAATCAAGCGCGGCACTTGCGGCAGGGCGCTGGAGAGATACGGTGCTTGCTCAATCAGGCGCTGCCACATCGCTTCGGGTCCGACCTGATCGCGCATCCATTTTTCAAGGAACGGTTGGGCCGTGGCCCATAAATCGAGATAAGGGTCGAGTTGCCGGCCGAGGCCTTCGACGTTGAGTAATGTCTTTTGCAGGAGCACGAGTTGAGGCTGAATTTCAACATTAAATCGTCGCGATACCTGAAACAGGCGCAACAGCACTTTGCCAAACGAAATGTCTGCCAGTGGGCGATCAAAAATCGGCTCGCAGACGCTGCGTACTGCGCTTTCCAGCTCGTCAACGCGCGTGCCTGGTGGTACCCAGCCAGATTCGATATGCGCGGTTGCAACGCGGCGGTAGTCGCGGCGGAAAAAAGCTAGAAAATTCTCGGCCAGATAACGTCGATCATTGTCATTTAACGTGCCCACGATGCCGAAATCCATGCCAACGTATTGGCCCAGATTTTCCGGGTTGGTGCGCACGGCAATATTGCCTGGATGCATGTCCGCGTGAAAAAACCCGTCGCGACATACTTGCGTGAAAAAAATCTCCACGCCGTCTCGCGCGAGTTTTTTGATGTCGACACCCGCCGCGCGGAGCTTGTCAATCTGGTTCACCGGCGTCGCGTACAACCGCTCCATCACCATCACGGTTTGTTCGCACCAGTCCCAATGCACCTCGGGCATGTAGAGCAGCGGCGAGCCGGTGAAGTTTCGGCGCAGTTGCGAGCAGTTACCGGCTTCGCGCACAAGATCCAGTTCATCATGCAAATACTTGTCGAATTCGGCGACGACTTCGCGTGGCTTCAGTCGGCGACCATCGGGGCTGAATCGTTCAACCCAACCCGCGAGCACGCGCAAAATCGCCAGATCACTCTCGATCACCGGTTTGATATTGGGACGCAAAATTTTGATGGCGACATCGCGATTCTCGAAAGTGTCGGCAACTTTCAGCGCAATCGTGCCGAAATGCACTTGCGCGACGCTAGCGCTGGCGATCGGCGTCCAGTCGAAGGTGGCGAATACCTGATCGACCGGTCGTCCGTATGCTTTTTCCAGCACGATCTTGACTTGTTCCGTAGGAAACGGCGGCACGCGATCCTGAAGCAGGGATAACTCGTTGGCGATGTCAGGTGGGATCAAATCGGGGCGCGTCGACAGCACCTGACCGAACTTGACGAAGCAGGGCCCGAGCGATTCGAGCGCCAGGCGCAGCCGCTCTCCGCGGGGCAGGTCGTGTATTCGGGAACCGAGCAATTTGCCGAGACCGCGCAGCAGCAGATTGGGGGAATCGGTAAGTACAAATTCGTCTAGTCCATACCGATGGAAAACGCTGACGATTTTGGCAAGACGGAATAAACGCATGACGTGATTCTAAGAGGCGGCGGTGCCCGTCTTGTCTATCATCCAAAGTGTAGAAAAAGGATTTCCACATGATCGTCACGCCCGTCTCAACGGATGTTCACGCCGCCGACCCGCTATTTGACTTAGCCCCTGTATCGTTGTGGCTTGAGGATTTCAGTGCGGTTTACGAGTTGTTGCAGTCGTGGCGTATGGCGGGCGTGATTGACATCGGCAAATACCTGTTAGAGCGACCCGCTGCCATTGGCGAGTATTTTTCGTGCATCAAAGTGCTTAAAGTCAATCAGCGCACGCTGGATTTGTATGGCGCGAAAGATGTCGGTGAACTGCTGGCGGCGGGTAACGCCCTGTTTGACCACAGCGATGCGTCCGCCGCCTCCGCCGAAATCTCAAAGCTCTGGAACGGCGAGACGTCCTATCAGACCGAGACGATCAATTACAGCCTTGATCGCCGCGCGCTGAATATTCGTCTCAATGTCAATCGCCTTGAGAGCGTGGCCAAGCCGTGGGATCGCATGCTGATGGCGCTTGAGGATTTCACTGAGCAGAAGCGCGCTGAGAATGCGGCCGCGGAGAACGAGGCTTATGCCCGCGCGCTGTTCGACCTGTCACCGGTGTCGTTGTGGGTTGAGGATTTCAGCGAAGTTAAGGACATGCTTGACGATGTTCGCGCTCAGGGCATCACTGACTTTCGCACTTTTTGCGACGTGCATCCAGAATTTGTGTTGTCATGCATGGAGCGCATTCGGGTGATCGACGTCAATCGGCAAACGCTGACGCTCTTCGGTGCCGCCGACAAAGAGGAACTGCTGGCGCGCATGCCAGAGATTTTTCGCGACGAAATGGCGCGCTCATTTGCAGAGCAGTTACTCGACTGCTGGAATGGATCGCTGTTTCAGTCGCGCGAGACGCTGAACTATTCGCTGCGCGGTGACCCGATTCATTTGCACATGCAATGGGCGGTGTTGCCAGGGCATGAAGCAACATGGGATCTGGTGCAAGTGGCGCTCACCGACATCAGCGCCCGTAAAAAGGCCGAGACGTACCTTGAATTCCTCGGCAAACATGACGCGCTGACCAAGCTGCGTAATCGTGCATTTTATGATGACGAGATCAGTCGTCTGAATCGACGAGGGCCGTTTCCGGTCGGTGTGTTGTCGATGGATTTGAACGGATTGAAGCGTGTTAACGATGAGTTTGGTCATTCTGTGGGTGACGCGCTGTTGCGCCGCGCCGGTGAGGCGCTGAAGAAGACGTTGGGCGATCAATTGCAGGCCGCGCGCGTGGGGGGGGATGAATTTGTGTGCCTGCTGCCGCGCCACGGTGCGACTGAACTGGCGGCACTTAAGGAGAGCTTGCGCATGGTCGTTGAGCTCAACAATCAGTTCTATCAGGGGCCGCGATTGTCGTTATCGGTGGGGTCGGCGGTGTGCGAACGCGCCGGTGGGCTGGAGCTGACGCTGCGAGCGGCCGATGACGCTATGTACGTAGCAAAGCGCGCTCATTACGCCGCTCAAGGTCTGGATCGGCGAGAAAATTAGTGCGACGCCGCTCCTGCGGCACGGGGCGACGCAGAATTTCCCTAAAATAAGCTTGTTGTAGCTCCATCCCGCCCGCCTAATCCGCGAGCACTCTCATGCCCGATCCTTCCGCGCCGATTTTCTGGCAATTTTCCCTGTCAACACTCAATGCCATCGTGTGGCTCGTGCTGTTGCTGCTCGGTCTGGTCATGGGGCTGAAGCTGCGCTGGGGACGGCTGGTGGCCATCGCGGCGTTCTTAACGCTTGATCTGATTGCGTTTGGTGCCTTTGTGCGCCTGACCGACAGTGGGCTCGGCTGTCCGGACTGGCCGGGTTGCTACGGCCAATTGTTGCCTGCCACGGCGAGCGCGCAAATCAATCAGGCCATCGTCGATCAGGGCGGCGCGCATGGCCCTGTGAACCACGTTAAGGCGTGGATCGAGATGCTGCATCGCTATGTCGCGTCGTTCATTGGCGTGCTGATTCTGGTGATGTTCGTCCGTGCGCTGGTGGCTAAGTTTCGCGATGGCAATGCGTCATGGTTGCGGGCAGCGAACGATTTTGGCTCGGCTAACGTGGGCGTCGCGTGGCCGCTCCTGTTGTTGATTGTCGTCAGCCTGCAAGGTTTGTTCGGCAAATGGACGGTGACGCTCAAGTTAATGCCGATTGTCGTGACGACGCATCTGATGGGCGGCATGCTCCTGTTTGCGCTGTTGATCTGGTTCTGGATGCGCGAACGGCACCGCGCGGGCGAAACGCGTGCGATGACGATCATGGTGTCAGGCGGCGTGAAAGTGATTATTTGGCTCGCTGTGATCACGTTGGCGGTGCAAATTTTTCTTGGCGGCTGGGTCAGCACCAACTACGCCGTGATGGCGTGCGGTGATTTCCCCGGATGCAATGGCGAATTACGGCCTGCTGTGGCGTGGAATGAGGGCTTTGCGCTGTTCCGGGCGCTCGGCCGCAACCCTGACGGCAGCTTCCTCTCAATTGAGGGTCTGCGGGCGATTCACTGGGCGCATCGTGTTGGCGCAGTGGTTACGACGGCTGTGGTGATCGCGGCGGCGGTCGCGCTGATGCGAGCGCATTCGGCGCTCCGGCGGCAAGCCATGTGGATCCAAACCGCGCTCGTAGTGCAAGTCGTAATTGGCATCAGCACGGTGCACTTCGCGAAGCCGATTCTGCTGGCGACGGCGCATAACTTTGTCGCCTCGGTATTGCTGGGCATGTTGGTGGTTGCCGCGTATCGGGTGAGCGGTCCAAAAGGTAGCGTTGACTTTGCGATTTCAACGACGCTTCGTAAGCAAAAGTAACAATCTGCGGCATGGCTAATTCGAGTCAACGGTCTAACTTCGAGAGCCGTTTTGTTTTTGTACCCACAGATGCAAATCGAAGGAGACCCTCATGCGTCATTCATCATCTCGTTTAATTTCTGCGGCGCTCACGTGCTGCGCGCTGGCGCTGGCTGCCGGTGGTTGTGCTGTCGGAGTGCGCGGACCCGTGCCGCTGGGATCCGTGGTTTATGTGGATCGCGCGCCACCTGCCGCTTACAACGAGGTGATCACCGTCGCGCCAGGCCCCGGCTATGTGTGGATCGGCGGTTATCACGGCTGGAATGGCCGCGACTATGTGTGGAATCGCGGCCATTGGGCGTTGCCCGCGCGCGGCTATAGTCGCTGGAGCCCTGGATATTGGCATCGCGATGGTCGCGGCCACTACTGGATTGCGGGCCGTTGGCAGTAATAACTTCGATCTGAAACGTCGAGAGCACGGGGGCTAAGGGCGATTTTAGTGAAATATCGACTTTTACACTTATTGTTGATCAGCCCCGGTGCACAGGTCGTTTCAAAGAAAAGCTGCTGATCGGACTGTGTCGGAATTGCACCGGTTTATTCGGCGTTCGATGTGTTTACAAGTTCTGGGTCAACCGCCGAATGCCGTCTTCAAGCTTCGGTAGACTCACCGCATACGCCATGCGCACATGTTCCAGCGCCCGATATTCCCCGAAATCGATTCCAGGCGCGAAGGCGACGCCGGTGCGAGCGAGGATGTCGCTGGCGAAGGCCTCACTGTCCTTCGTGAATTCGCTGACGTCGGCGTAAACGAAAAATCCGCCATCGGGCAAGATTGGGATTTTGAAACCGATGTTGGTGAGCGCATTGGCGAAATAATTGCGGCGCGCCTCGAATTCGGCTCGCCTGGCTTCGGCAATGGCATAGCCCGCGTCGGTGAAACAGGCGAGGGCGGCGTGTTGCGACAACGCAGCGGGCGAAATGTAGAGATTCTGCGCGAGTTTTTCGAGATCGCGAACGTGGCGCTCGGGCGCGACCAGCCAACCCAGTCTCCAGCCGGTCATGTTGAAATATTTGGAGAAACTGTTGACCGAGAACGCGTCGTCGGTGTGCGTCAGCACCGTTTCCGCTTTGCGCCCGTAGTTCAGTCCCGAATACGTTTCATCCGAAATCAACACCCCATTGTGCGCGGCCACGCAATCAACGATGCGCTTCAGTTCGCCGTCACGCACGCTGGTACCCGTCGAATTCGATGGACTTGCGACTAGCACGCCTTTGGTCTTTGCTGTCCACGCACGATCAATCAAGTCAGCGGTGAATTGATAGCGCTCCTCCGGGCCGACCGCAATCGTGCGCGGCACGCCCTCCAAGACCCGCACGAAGTGGCGATTGCAAGGGTACGATGGATCGGTCAGAAGAATTTCGTCATCACGGTTGACGATCAGCGCGCACGTCAAAAGCAGTGCCGCTGATCCGCCGGCTGTCACGATGATGCGCTCCGGCGCGATGTCGAGCCCGTGAATGCGCTTGTAGTGCCCACTGATCGCCTCGCGTAGTGGTCGAATACCCAGCGCGCTGGTGTAATAAATCTGCCCGCTCGCGAGCATCGTTTGCGCGGCATCGATGACGGGTTGCGGCGTCGGAAAGTCCGGCTCGCCAATTTCCATGTGAATGATGTCGCGGCCCTGGGCTTCGAGCGCACGGGCATGCGAGGCAATCTCCATGACGTGGAAGGGTTCGATGTGATTGAGACGATTGGCGAGCATGGGCGGTACGAAAAGACGTCGAGTGATGGCTATCGCTTGGGAAACTTGAGTTGTTGAAGCAAGACTTGCCAGCGAGCATCACGATGATACTTATTAAAGATCGGCCAGGCCGGCAACAGCATGACTTGCGGCTCGTGGTGGCTCGCTACTGCCATCGCATGGAGAAAGAAAGCGTCGATATCTGGGCCACCGCTTTCGACGTACATGCGAATGTAGTGTCGCGAGTCGGGCGCGGCATTGGCTGATTCAGCATAGCGGGCACACAGCGCGCGTGCGTCGTCCAGCGCACCCTGCGCAGCCAAAGCGTATGCAGCGTGCATCATGATGCTGATCGAACCGGGGTACTGGGTCAGGGCCTTTTGCGAAACGCTCGCAGCGGCCTTGATATCGCCGGCAATTTCCAGGATCGAACACAACATTTCCTGCAATAACGACGATTCGCCCAATACCCTGCGGCCCTCCTCGATGCAATGCAGCGCCTCGTCGGTTCGCCCGGCAGTTGCCAATGCCATTGCGTAGTAATAACGCGCAGGTGGCGCTATTGGGTCTAGCGAAAAAACGTGAGCGTAAGTCTGCACAGATCCGGAAAAATTGCCAAAACATAGTTGGATGAACGCCAAACGACCATTCACGCCAGCATGATTGGGAGCCAACGACACGGCCCTTTGCGCGCACTGCAAAGCCTCAGTCCACTGGAGTGAGTCGTTGATAAGCAGATAGGCAGAAAGCGATAGCGCCTGCGCGTTGTCGGGGTCGAGCACGAGCGCCCGTCGCAGCGCCTCGGCCACGGAGCCAACCCCCAGGTGCGCAGCCGCGTCGGCGAACGCAGAGCGGCGCGAATAGCGCACCATCGCGAGCACGAACCAGGCGTCGGCATGGGTGGGCGCGAGTTCGGTGGCGCGTTGGGCTAGCGTTTCGGCATAGGGTAAGTTGTCCGGCGCTTGCGTGACATTGAGTCCGCGCGCCTGATCGATCAGGCTTTGCGCCTGTGGACTGATCGACGGCATTGAAGCAGGTGCAGCCGCGAGCACGGGAACACCGGGCTTTAACGAGCGCAGCATGATGTCGATTAGCGCATCCTGCAATTCTCGACGCTCGCTGCTTGCGAAGGTGAATGCGTGACTCCAAAGATGTGTGGCGTCGCTTCCGAGAATGAGTTGGGCAGTGATCCGTAGTCGGTCACCAACAATTTGTACGCTTCCCTCTAGTAGGGCGTCGACTGACAGATCCGTTGCGATACTGCGCACATCGAGCGCCATGCCCTTGTAGCGAAAGCTCGATGTGCGCGCAATCACGCGAACCTCGGGCACTCGGGTCATTGCATCAATGATGTCTTCAGTTAGCCCGTCGCACAGAGCATCGTTGTTCGTGTCACCGGTGAAGTTGGCGAGCGGCAGGACTGCGATACGCGGCAAATCGGGTAGTCCGGGTGGCGTTGATCGCCGCAGGATCGGGGTGTAGCCGCCGCGCTGAATCTCAAATCGAAGTCCACTGTTTCGGCCCTCGTCGGCATAGTAGCGATCAAGCAGATCGCGCAATCGATTGACGGACACGCGTACGATGCCGTCAGTCGCTGAGTCATAGGTTGCAGCGTCGCGGCTAAACACATCAAGCGCAATGGCGCTTTCTTTGAGCCGCCCCGAGCGACCCGAACGCTTGCTGTCGATCAGGTAGCGCAGCAGATCGCGAGCACGTGCGGAGCGCGCGAACGTGCGGCTCTCGAGCGCATGGGCCAGCTCAGCGGCGATTAACGATTCGCTAGGATCCATCGATATCCGGACTTTTGTTATGTCCGGATTTTCTTCCTTTTTGTGTTTGGGCGCGGCAGACTTTTGGGTAGGCCCAGACTCAAGCTGTGGAGATGGCTATTAGAGAATCTCGCTAGCGCAACGACAGCGTCAGGTGACCATGCTGGCGCGCCCAAGCCGCGAGCTGATCGTCGGGATCGACGGCCACGGGCGTGTTCACTGCCTGTAACAGGGGCAAATCGTTGATCGAGTCGCTGTACGCAGTACTGAGGTAGTCGGCGAGCTTTGCACCGCGCGCGGCAAGCCACGCGTGCAGGCGTACCACCTTCCCGTCACGCATATTGAGCGTGCCTTCGGTGCGTCCGCTGAACTTTCCTTCGCGCAGTTCCGGCTCAGTGGCGATCAAATTTTCAATGTTGAGATAGCGCGCGGTTAGTTCGGTGATGAAGCGATTGGTGGCCGTGGTCATCACGACCAGATCGCCAGCGTCGAGATGTAGTCGTACCCGCGCTCGCGCTAACAAAGGGACGCGGGGAATAATCTCGGTAGCGAGAAATTCTTGCCGTAACGACTCCCAATCTCCTGGGGTTCGCCCCGCCAGCGTGCCGACGTAGAACTCGCTGAACTCTTGCTTCGTAACCGTTCCAGCGCGGTAACGCGCGTCCATCTCCACATTTCGGACAGAAAATGACGCGCTGTCGAGTACGCGGCGTGCGACAAGAAAATCGCACCACAAGACATCGCTGTCGCCGCTGAGAAGCGTGTTGTCAAGGTCGAACAGCGTGAGTTTTGGACGCGCGCTTGTTATCTTCATGCGCTGCGTAAATGCCACGCCTTAGGACGACAGAATGTCTGAACGCCGTAGGTCGAAAGCGTCAATCCAATACCAGAGTCGCCGTAGCCGCTCCACGGCAGGCGCGGACTCACGCGGTCGCAACAGTTCCAGTACACGCTGCCGGCATTCACACGCGAGAGGATGCTGCGCGCGCGCGCCTCGTCGGGCGTGAACACGCCTGCCGTCAAGCCATAACGTGTGTCGTTCATCAACGCTACGGCTTCGTTGTCCGAGTTGACTTTCTGAATGCCGATGATCGGGCCGAAGCTTTCTTCACGCATCAAGTCCATCATGTGATTGACATTGGAAAAGACCGTAGGCAGGAACCAGTTGCCAGGCCCCGGCATGCGATGCCCGCCCAAATGAAGCTTTCCGCCCTTAGTCGTGGCATCTTTGACTTGCGCGTCGAGAACGTCAAGCTGCGCTGAGCGCGTCATCGCACCGATGTAGGTGTCCTCGCTTGCTGGATCGCCTACTTTGAATGTTTTTACTTCGTCGACAAAGTGCTGCAAAAACTCGTCATGAATCGATTCATGAACATAGATACGTTCTACCGAGCAGCAGCTTTGCCCCGCGTTGTACATGGCACCGTCCGCTAGCGACAACGCCGCATTTTTGACGTTTGCATCGGGGCAAACGTAGGTTGGATCCTTGCCGCCCAGCTCAAGTTGCAGCTTGATCATGCGCGGGCCGACAGCGCGTGCGATGCTCGCGCCTGTGGCGTAAGAGCCGGTAAAAAAGAGGCCGTCAATGCGTTCGCCCAGCAAAGCTTCGCCCACGTCGCCCTTACCAACCAGTGTCGCGAAAACGTCCTTGGGAATACCGGACTCGTGCAGCAGCCGCGCAATCGCAAGGCCCGTCATCGTCGCGAATTCAGAGGGTTTGTAGAGCACGGCGTTACCCGTGAGCAGGGCGGGCACAAATACGTTGCCGCCAACAAACCAGGGATAGTTCCATGCTGAAATATTGGCAACGACACCGAGCGGCATCTGCTCGATTTGCTCGCACATCCCCCCTTCGTTGAAGACGGTAGTTGTCTGCGTAGACGCCTCAACTGCACCAAGGAAAAAGTCAATACGTCCCAGTAGCCCATTCAATTCGTTGCGCGATTGTTTGATCGGCTTCCCGGTTTCCTGCATCATCGTGCTAGCGAGAGACTCAAGATCACGCACGACGAACGTACGAAAGCGCTCGATGCATGCTTTGCGTTCGTTGAGTGGCACAGACTGCCAACCCGACTGTGCCACGCGGGCCTGGCTGACCTTCGACGCCACCATTGCAGCGTCGTCGCACTGCACTTCGGTGATTGGCGCGTCGGTAGCTGGGTTGATAATAGTTAGAGTACTCATACCTACATCGCTGCCAAAAATAGGCGCTCGAAATCTGCGCTGGTGCAAGGACGGGGATTGGTTTGATGGCAAATGTCTTTTGTCGCGATATCGACGAGCCGCGGTAAATCGTTCGCCGTAACGCCACGTGATGCAAGGCCACCGTCAATACCCACTTTGACCTTCAGTGCCTTGAGCCATGGAACGAATGCGCTGCCACCGCCTGGCACTTTGCAAACATGCGCCAGCTCGTCAAATTTTGCTGGAGCCGCCTCATAGTTCCACGCCAAAACCGTGTCAATCATCAACGCATTGGCAAGACCGTGATGCAGGTCGCACACCGCTCCGAGCGCGTGTGCGCATGAGTGCACCGCCCCCAAATCTTTTTGAAACGCAATCGCCCCCATCATCGATGCCATCATCATGTCGCTGCGCGCCTGCAAATTGTTGGGCTCGTTCACCGCAGTAACCAATGCGGCGGCAGCAATGCGTGTCCCCTCCAGCGCGATGCCATCGCAAAGCGGGTGATACGCGGGCGAAAGGTAGCTCTCGATGTTGTGCGTGAGTGCGTCCATTCCGGTGGCGGCAGTCACCGCAGCAGGCAAGCCAACCGTCAATTCAGGATCAGCGAATACGCATTTGGCGAGAATCTGTGGACTGAAAACGACTCGCTTCAGGTGCGTGTCGTTTTCACTGACCACCGACGAGCGGCCTACCTCTGAACCCGTGCCCGACGTGGTGGGCAGCGCTACGAAGTACGGCAAGGCATTCGTGATGGGGCGTACCTGCGGGTGATCCCAAACGTATTCCAGAATGTCTCCGTCATGCGTTGCCGCGACGCCGACAATCTTGGCTACATCTAGCGCTGCACCGCCACCAAAGCCAATCACGCAATCGGCGTTGTGCGCTTTGAAAGCTGCGGCACCGTCCATCACCTGCGAGCAAGTGGGGTTGCCAAATACACCGGAATAGACGGCGACATCAAGGCCACTTAATAGCGAGCGGAAATCAGCCAGCACGGGTAGCGCACCCAGTGCTTTGTCGGTCACGATCAGCGGACGTTTGCAGCCTTGCTCTCGCAGGTGTTCGGCTACCAATTTACGTGCACCGACTCCGAATTTGATAGCGGTAGGGAAGGAGAAAGAAGTAATAGTCATCGTCTAGATAATTTCAAAGTAGCGTTTCAGTTCCCAGTCGGTCACGG
>JBDSYI010000185.1:0-2175 GCA_039925745.1 Casimicrobium sp.
ACCTTCGATCAGACGCCCCGCGTCGCTAGTGCTGGCAGCAAGATCGGCCTGCTTGACGACCTGGGTGAGCAGCATTACGGCTTCCGGGCAGTGGATCGTGACCTCGGGCATGTTTTCCGGTGCAGCACCGGTCTTTCGCGCCTCAAACGCAGCGAGCGCCGCATTGGCCTCGGCTTGCGTGTGAAAGCGTGCAGTGATCTCAAGCGCGAGCGCGACTTTGGCGTCGCGCGGGTTCATTGCTTTGGCTGCGCATCTCGCTTTCATCGCTGCGATTTCGGTCATCGGTTTGAATGACAAAAGCTCGTAGTAAGTCCACATCGACTCATCCGAGATCGACATCACTTTGCCGAACATCTCTGACGGCGCATCGGTGACGCCGATGTAGTTGTCCTTTGACTTGCTCATCTTCTCGACACCGTCGAGCCCTACCAAGAGCGGCATCGTCAGGATGCATTGCTCTTCCTGCCCGTACTGCGTTTGTAGCGAACGACCCATGAGCAGGTTGAACTTTTGCTCGGTGCCACCGAGTTCGATGTCGGATTTCAAAGCAACAGAGTCATAACCCTGCATCAACGGATACAAAAATTCATGGACCGAAATCGGCACGCCTTTTTTGAAGCGTTGCGTGAAATCCTCGCGCGCCATCATGCGTGCCACCGTGTATTTCGCGGCGAGCTTGATCATGCCGGCAGCGCCCAGCGGATCGCTCCATTCGCTGTTGTAGCGAATCTCGGTTTTTGTTGGATCAAGGACTTTACTCGCCTGCGCGTGATAGGTCTTCGCGTTCTCGAGAATCTGCTCGCGCTCCAACGGCGGGCGCGTGTCATTGCGGCCTGAAGGATCACCGATGAGCGACGTGAAATCACCGATCAGGAAAATAACGGTGTGTCCGAGATCCTGAAATTGCCGTAGTTTGTTGAGCACCACTGTGTGACCGATGTGGATGTCTGGCCGCGTCGGATCAAGGCCAAGTTTCGCGCGCAGTGGCACGCCGGTTTTGATGCTGCGCTCGATTTTTTTGAGCATTTCGGCCTCGACGAGCAATTCGTCGGCACCGCGTTTCATAATTTCGAGTTGTTCTTGTGGGGAGAGTGCCATGGTCATAGTCTTGTACGATTCGCTCTGATTTTCTCATCACTGAATGCGTGGACGCTGCAATGCTGCTAAATGATCGCTACATGGGGCTCATGTCTGGCACCAGCGTGGATGGCGTTGACGCCGTTTTGGCTGATTTTGCCGATGGCACAGTCAAGACGCTGGGTCATGTGCATTTGCCGTTTGCGCCGGAATTGCGTTCAGCGCTGCAATCACTGATGCAAAGCGGTGCCGACGAGATTGAGCGGTCGGGCGACGCTTCAGTGGCGCTCGCCCAATGCTATGCGCAGGCGGTTGCCTCATTGCTTGAAAAAACGGGGATGAAGGCCGGTCAGGTGGCTGCCGTTGGCGCTCATGGACAGACGATTCGGCATCGTCCTGAACGTCGTTTCACCACACAGTTGAACGCGCCAGCGCTCCTGGCAGAGCTGACAGGTATTTCTGTCGTCGCAGATTTTCGGTCGCGTGACGTGGCGGCGGGCGGGCAGGGCGCACCGTTGGTGCCGGCTTTTCATGCGGCGGTGTTTCAGGGAGATTTGCCTCGCGCCGTCGTGAACGTTGGTGGAATCGCGAATGTGACGCTTATTCCCCCCAACGGTTCTCCAGAACCAGTACGCGGATTCGATACGGGCCCAGGAAACACACTGATGGACGCCTGGATCGCTCGCCAGATGGGTGAAGAATTCGATGCCAACGGCGCTTGGGCTGAAACAGGTGCCGTCAATGAGGCGCTATTGGCTCGATTGCTCGCCGAGCCGTATTTTTTGCAAGCTGCGCCAAAAAGCACAGGCCGTGAGCTGTTTAATCTCGCATGGCTGGATGCTCAACTCGCAGCCCTCGCAAAACCAGTCTCGGCCGTTGATGTGATGCGAACTGTTGCCGAACTGACCATTCGATCAGTATCTGCCGCAGTCGGCGGACGAGAGTGCTATGTGTGTGGTGGCGGCGTATTTAACGCGTTGCTTATGCACGGTTGGCCCAAGGCAAAATCGACCGAAGTTCTCGGCGTCGCCGCGATGCAAGTTGAGGCGCTTGCCTTTGCATGGCTCGCACGGCAATGCTTTGCCAGTGCGCCAGGTA
>JBDSYI010000186.1:0-12585 GCA_039925745.1 Casimicrobium sp.
TTGCGTGAGCGTCGACACATCCTGCTTGGCGGCCGAGACTTTAGCGTCTTGCAATCGGCCGATGACGTTGGGGGCGATGATGGCAGCGAGGATGCCGATGATGACCACTGAGATCATCAATTCGATCAGCGTAAAGCCGCGTGAAATTCGGCTGCGGGTGAGTGGCGGAGAAAACATAGGCAAAATTATAGGATTCGGGACTTTGGCGGCGATTGCCGTTCTATCACGCATTCATGAAGAAACTGTTCGTTGGGCTATTCGTTCTAGCTGCTGTAGCCCTCGCTGTCTGGTTCGCATTACCGCTGTGGCCCGCCACTATTCCCGCTGAAGGTATTAGTCTGAACGTGCGTCAGGGAAGTTCATTGACACGTCTGGCAAACGAAATCGAACGACTGGAAATTGCCCCCAGTCTGGTCGTGCAGGCCGTTGCGCGCATTCGCGGAAGCGCCCGGAAACTGCGGGCAGGGGAATATTTGTTCGAATCGCCACAGACTGTGGCGGACATTATTGCCGCAATTGAATCCGGCGATGCCAAACGCCTGTCCATCACGACGGTAGAAGGCTCGCGACTGTCTGACCTCTACGCATCGCTTTCGACAGTGCCAATCGAAGGGGTGGCTACGTTTGCCGCGAATTCGCTACCTCCGCGCGCGGAGCTTAAGCAGGCCCTTGGTAACGACGTACCGGCATTGGAAGGCTACTTTTTCCCTGATACCTACTTTGTTGCACCGGGAAGTTCAGCGCTTTCGCTCTTAAAGTTCATGCACAAACGGATGAAAGAAGAGCTGGCTCGCGCGTGGGAACAACGTTCCGCTGACACGCCGCTTAAATCGCCGTATGAAGCGCTCATTTTGGCGTCGATCATCGAAAAAGAAACGGGGCGCGACGCGGATCGACCGCTCGTGGGCTCAGTGTTTGTGAACCGGCTACGCATTGGCATGCGTTTGCAGACCGATCCCACGGTAATTTACGGTTTGGGTGAAAAATTTGACGGCAACTTGCGCAAAGTTGATTTGCAAACTGACACACCCTACAACACCTACACCCGAAATGGCCTGCCGCCGACGCCGATCGCACTTCCGGGCCGGGCGTCGCTGCGTGCTTCCGTTGCGCCGCCAAGTAGCGAATTCCTCTACTTCGTAGCGCGCGGCGACGGCACGAGCGAGTTCTCGAAGAACCTTGCAGAACATAATCGAGCCGTGGCGAAATTTCAATTGAGCAAGTAATGACTGTGTTGCGGGGCAAATTCATCACGTTTGAGGGCATCGACGGCGCTGGCAAAAGCACGCATATTGACGCCGTGCGCGCTCTGCTGACGGCGCGTGGCAAAACGGTTGTTATGACGCGTGAGCCCGGTGGGACGGAGCTTGGCGAAGCGATTCGGGCGTTGTTTCTGGATCGTGCGATGAGTCCGCATAGCGAGGCTTTGCTTGTGTTTGCCGCGCGTCGCGAACATCTTGAGCGTGTGGTCTGGCCGGCGTTGGAGCGGGGAGACTGGGTATTGTGTGACCGTTTTTCTGATGCGACGTTTGCGTATCAGGGCGGTGGTCGCGGGCTCGGCTTTGAGCGGGTTGCGGAACTGGCGCACTGGGTGCATCCGGATTTCGCGCCCGATCTAACGCTGTTGTTTGATTTGACTCGCGATGCCGCGCAGGAGCGCGTGGCACGGCGGGGTGCCATGGACCGGATCGAATCCGAAGCTGCCGAGTTTCATGATCGCGTGCGCACGGCGTATCTGCAGCGTGCTGAAGCGGAGCCTGAGCGCATCAAGGTCTTGTCGAGTGACCAATCGAAAGACACCGTTCGCTCACGGGTGCTGGCGTGCGCTCAGCAATTGTTAAAGGCGTCGGACTAGCGATGGAGTTTGCCCCGCTGCCTTGGCATCGACAGTGGCTTGCGCGTTCGCATGACCTGGTGTCGTTGCATCATCATGCCTGGTTGGTTGTTGGTCGGGCAGGCGACGGTGCGGGAAAGGCGGCGGCTTCGCTTGCGGCGTTGCTGTTGTGCCTGAATCCGCAAGATCAAATGGCGTGTGGCGAATGCCCGAGTTGTCGCTGGCTGGCTGGTGATGTGCATCCTGATTTTCGGCGGTTGCTGCCGGATATCGGCGATGGCGAAACGGTTAAGTTACCCACCATCAAGATTGATGTGGTGCGCGAGGCGCTCGACTTCATGCAGCTCTCGGCTGCGGGTTCGCGCGGTCGAGTGCTGCTTGTTGATCCCGCCACAGCGCTCGCTCGTGAGAGTGCCAATGCGCTACTCAAGGCGCTGGAGGAGCCCCCTCCGAATACGCGCTGGTTGCTGGTGACGTCGCAAGCGGAGCAGCTTTTGCCAACGATCCGGAGTAGGGCGCTCCGAATGACGCTGCCGCGACCTACGGGTGAGGAGGCGCGTGCATGGATGCTCAAGCAGGGCGTCTCTAGCGTTGACATTGACGCGCTGTTGCTGCGAACACGCGGTGAACCCCTGACCGCAGCGGCGCTAGCCAATTCGGGGCCAACCTCAGCGCACGATGCCTTCATTCACGATTTGCTCCGTCCCGGTCAATTCCCGACGCTGCACTGGGGTGCTTGGGTTGAGGGGGGGGGCAAGATCGAGAAGCGCGAACGTTTCGCTGATCTGCTGCAATGGCTGGCCGACTGGACGTCCGACTGGGCGCGTGCTCGTGCCAATTTGTTGCCAACGGTGTACAGGGATCAGTCCGACGCCTTGAACCAATTGGCTTTGACGCTACCGCTGGCCGAAGCGCTCCGCTATCATCGGGTGTTGTTACGCAAGCGTTATCTGCCTGATACCACGCTATCTGCGCGGCTGCAATGTGAGGCGCTGTTGCTGGATTATCGGGCGCTTTTTAGTCGCTAAGTCATCGACGCCACAGGATTTTGAGCAATAACTATTCATGAGTGATTCAGACGGTCTCGGAACTCCTACCGGCCACGGGACAATTACCGGTACGGCTCGTAGTGCGCCCGGTGGCGTCCGCTCGGGCGTTCTTTCGCTCAACATTCGTGAGCGCACGGCACTGTATGCGGCATACATCCCCTGGGTTGAAGGCGGTGGCATATTCATTCCGACGACGCGTCCTTACAAGCTAGGCGACGAGGTTTTTATGCTGCTCACGCTGATGGATGATCCGAATCGCATCGCGGTTCAGGGCAAAGTGGCGTGGATTACGCCGCCCGGTATTCAGGGTGCGCGCGCACAAGGCATTGGCGTTCAATTCACCAAAGACGACACCGGGCGCGGTGCCAAGCGCCGCATTGAAGGCATTCTTGGGGCGCTGCTTGCGTCCTCGCGACCCACACACACGATGTAGTTTGATGCCACGTTGTCCGGTTGCTGCCCGTGTTTGTTGATTCCCACTGCCATATTAATTTCTCCGATTTCGCCGACGATGGTGATGCGGTGGTTGAGCGCATGCGGGTGGCGAACGTCTCGCATGCCATGTGTATCAGCGTAACCTTACCTGAATGGCCGTCGGTCGTTGCCCTGTCCGATAAGCACGCGAACATTTACGCGACGGCCGGCGTTCATCCCGATTACGAAAATATTGAAGAGCCGACGATTGCGGATTTGCTCACCCGTGCGCAACATCCTAAGGTGCAGGCGATCGGGGAAACGGGGCTCGACTACTATCGATTGCAGGGCGATCTTGAGTGGCAAAGACAGCGGTTCCGAACGCACATCCGCGCGGCCCGCGAATGCGGCAAGCCGCTGGTGATTCATACCCGTAGCGCCTCTGCTGACACGCTCGCGATCATGCGTGAAGAGCGGGCCGAAGAGGTGGGTGGTGTGATGCACTGCTTCACTGAAACCTGGGACGTTGCCAGCGCGGCGATGGATATGGGTTTCCACATATCGTTTTCGGGCATTGTCAGCTTCAAGAGCGCCAAAGATTTACGCGATATCGCCCAGAGAGTGCCCCTTGAGCGCATGTTGATTGAGACGGATTCTCCGTATCTCGCGCCGGTACCCTATCGCGGCAAGCGCAATGAACCGTCGTTTGTGCCGCATGTTGCTGCGGCCATTGCGGCGGTGCGCGGTATTGATGTGGAAACTGTTGGCCGCGCCACCAGTCAAAATTTTTTCTCGCTGTTTCGCGTAAACCCATGATTCCACGATATCTCCGCACTTTTTCGCGCGCTTCACTGTTGTGCGCCTCGTTTATGTCACCGGTGGCTTTTTCCCAAATCGCCGCCAGCACGAACGATCTGTTCAAGATGATTGACCTTGATCGTCCGAACGAAGTGCGCGCTTTGTTGCTCAAAGGGGTGAAACCTGATGTAGTGGACGAACGAGGTGATCCCGCGCTGCTGGTTGCCGCACGCGGTGGCTTGTTGCAAAGCGCTCAAACATTGGTTGACGCTGGCGCAAAGGTCAATATGCGCAACAAATGGGGCGATACGGCGTTGATGCTCGCCGCATTAAATGGCCACGACAAGGTGGTGCGTTATTTGCGCGATAAAGGTGGTGATGTGAACAGCACAGGCTGGACGGCGCTGCACTACGCGGCGGTCAGCGGTCATACGGACATCGCGAAATACCTGCTCGATCAGGGTGCGAATCCGATGGCATCGTCCCCGACTGGTGCGAGTCCGCTCATGATGGCAGCGCGCGGAAACAAGACCGATGTCGTGAAGCTGCTACTTGAGTACGGCGCTGATGCAGCCCAGAAAAACGAGAAGGGCGAAACCGCCTACGATTGGGCGGTGCGTGAAGAGCACAAGCCCGTCATCGATATCCTCAAGAAGGCAAGCGAGCGCTAGCGCGCCCTTAGTTTTCGCTAACGTCGCGGGTGGTTGACGGCGCCGAAGCTTTTTCAGCGGGTGCCGGATTGACGGTGGCTGCCTGTGCTGATTGAACCACCAGGGCGGTCAGATCCGGCAGTCCGGAGACGACTCGCCGAGCTCCGTTGAACGCTTTTTGCCAGTAACGGTTATCCAGATTGGACACTTCTACTGAGCCACCGGTGCTTGGAGCATGGATAAACCGGTTGTCACCGATGTAGAGACCCACGTGCGAAAACTGAAAACGGCGTGTGTTGAAAAAGACCAGATCACCGGGCTGCAAATCGTCCCGCTTGACCGATTGACCGACGCGAGACTGTTCGCGGGCGCTGCGTGGCAGAGAAATGCCGGTAGCTTGCTGAAACACATAGCGGATCAAGCCGCTGCAATCGAGCCCCTGATCTGGCGTGTTGCCGCCGAACCGGTAGTCGACGCCGATTAATCCAAGGGCGTAACCCGTGATGTTGGCGGCGGAATCTTTTGCCCTGTCACTTAAATTGCGCAGTGTTTTTTCGGCCCGCGATAGCGGGCCGGGCACACTAGACGGATCGCTAGGTACCGCGAGTACCGACACCGAAAGCGATGCCGAGACAAAGCCCGCCAACAGCAGCGGCACGCGCGTCGAAAGTCTGTTTTTCCCCATGCGCCCGATTTTAGACCACGAACGTCCGGTATCCAAGCCCCGAGTCGAGCGCATGCGCCCTGCGCTAACATTCAAAGTTAGCTCAGATTTTTGTTCACATCCATGCCCATTGACGCATCGCCCCCAATTCAAGGCAGTTTGGTTGCCATCGTTACCCCCATGCATGCCGACTGCGCGCTGGATCTCGATGCACTGAAACACCTGATTGACTGGCATGTGGCGTCCGGCACAGCGGCAATTGTGATCGTCGGCACGACGGGCGAGTCGCCTACTGTGGATGTCGACGAGCATGCGCTTCTGATTAAAACGACGGTGGCGCATGCGGCGGGTCGGATTAAGGTTGTTGCTGGCACGGGTGCCAATTCAACGCGTGAAGCGATAAGTTTGTCCGCCTATGCGAAGTCGGTCGGCGCGGATGCATCGCTCTCGGTGGTGCCTTACTACAATAAGCCAACACAAGAGGGGCTTTACCAGCATTTCAAAGCAATTGCTGAGGCGGTTGACCTGCCGATGATCCTATACAACGTACCCGGTCGTACCGTCGCTGATATGGCAACGGCAACGACGATGCGGTTGGCTGTTGTGCCTGGGATCGTCGGCATCAAGGATGCTACGGGTGACATTGGACGTGGCAGCGAGCTGCTTCGCCAATTGCGGAAACTTGACAAGCGGTTTGCGGTCTACAGTGGCAATGATGATTCTGCGCTGGCACTGATGGCGATGGGAAGTGATGGTGTGATTTCGGTCACCGCGAATGTTGCCCCGAAAGCGATGGCAGACCTTTGCCGCGTTGCGCTGGCGGGCGATTTCGTTGCCGCCCGTGCGATCAACGACACGCTATTGCCGTTGCACCTTGATTTGTTCGTCGAGGCCAATCCGATTGCTCCGAAGTGGGTGCTGGCGCGCATGGGTAAGTGTGGTGCAACCACCCGCCTGCCGATGACACCGCTTTCACCAAAATTTGAACCGGTGCTGGAAGCCGCAATGCGCCACGCCGCGATTCTTTGAACATCGATCTAAAAAATACGCCAAGTCTTTAGAAACAGGAATACGAATGAAATCAGTTTCAACGTTTGCGCTCACCTCGCTTGCTGCGGTTGCCGTGACCCTCGGGGGTTGCAGCACGATTGCAGAGTACAGCCCGTTTGAGGCCAAGCGCGTCGAGTACAAATCTGCGCAGTCGGGCCCATCGCTGGAAGTGCCTCCGGATTTGACGCCGCCGAAGTATGACGAGCGTTTTCGCGCGGGAACGGCCACGCTTTCTGGCGTGAATTCTGCCAATCGCGCCGCGGTTTTGTCAGGTGCGGGTGGCGTATTGCCTGCCGTGTCGGGCATGCGCATAGAACGCGCGGGTACCGAGCGTTGGCTGGTAGTACCTGGAACGCCGGAAGTGAACTTCCCGAAAGTTCGCGAATTTTGGGCAAGCATGAACATGACGCTGGTGTCTGACGATTCGCGCATTGGTCTTATGGAAACCGACTGGGCTGAAAACCGCGCCCGTATTCAGGACGACATTGTTCGGCGCACCATCGGCAAGGTGTTTGATCAGGTTTACTCCAGCGGCACGCGCGATAAATATCGTACCCGTCTGGAACGTGGTGCCAACGGCACGACCGAGATATACATCAGCCATCGCGGTCTTGAAGAGAAAAATATTGGCACCAGCACGCAGCCGATTTTTCGCTACGAACAGCGCAAGCCCGAGCCTGAGTACGAAGCCGAAATCTTAAATCGCATGATGCAGTATCTGGGCGCACCGAAGGAAGAAGCGGCTCAGATCGCTCAGGCTGCAGTATCGCCAGCAGCGGCTGCGGCGCGTGTGGATCAGGCGCAAATCGTCAGAGTGGGCGGCGTATCCAGC
The DNA here is from genome assembly GCA_039925745.1 of Casimicrobium sp. Classification (GTDB taxonomy): domain Bacteria; phylum Pseudomonadota; class Gammaproteobacteria; order Burkholderiales; family Casimicrobiaceae; genus Casimicrobium. The sequence continues at coordinate 7,292 of JBDSYI010000186.1, forward strand.
CTGTCCATGAATGACACCTTTGATCGTTCATGGCGCCGCGTCGGGCTGGCCCTGGATCGCGTCGGCTTCACTGTGGTGGATCGTGACCGGACGGCGGGCACGTACTTCGTGCGCTACGCCGACCCGGACACCATCGCCAACAATGAGCCTGGCATCCTCGACAAGCTCAAATTCTGGCGGACGGATACCAAGGAAGTGGCTGAGCAATACCGGATCACGGTGAAAGAGACTGCTGGCAAGACCGACGTGCGCGTGCTTGACAGCAAGGGCACGCCCGACGCGACCGCCATCGGCACCCGTATCGTGACGTTGCTGCATGCGCAACTGCGCTAACCCGTAGTACCGCTCGGCGCATGAACGCGATGGCGAGTTTGTTGATCGCGTGAGATTCGCCAGTCTCGGAAGCGGAAGTGAAGGCAATGCCTTAATCGTGCAGGTGGCGCAAACCACGGTCATGATCGACTGTGGTTTTGGCATCAGGGAAACGGTCAATCGCTGCCAGCGCCTGGGTCTCGCGCCCGAGCGCATCGATGCCATCATCATCACCCATGAGCACGCAGATCACGTTGGCGGCGCACCACGGTTTGCGCGGCGCTTCGGAATTCCGGTGTGGCTCACGTTCGGCACATTGAGCGCCACCGAATCACGCTGGGATGGCTGTACATTGCGCGGGTTTGATTCACACGACGCATTTTTGGTGGGCGACATCGAGGTGCTGCCATTTCCGGTGCCACATGATGCGCGTGAACCCGCACAGATGACACTGACGGATGGGCAACGTCGCCTTGGCGTGTTGACCGACGTCGGCGAAACGACGCCACACATTGAAGCTTCACTTTCTGATTGTGATGCGCTGTTTCTGGAGGCGAATCATTGCGAGGACCTGTTGTACCGTTCATCGTATCCGCCACGACTAAAGGAGCGAATCGCGGGTCGCTACGGGCATTTGTCAAATGCCGCTTCGGCCGAAATTCTGGCGCGGATCGCGAGCAACCGGTTGCAGCGTGTTGTGGCAGCGCACTTGAGTCGCGAGAACAATCGTGCGGATCTCGCAAAAAATGCGTTTGCGACGGCTTTGGGCGGCGCGGCGGATGATATTTTTGTGGCGACGCAAGATCGAGGACTCGAATGGGTCACCATCACTTAGGCGAAATGATTGAACAACTTTTTGGTGAAATGACGATTGAAAAGGGGCTATGGGGATAAAAGTGCAGAAGTCGACTTCTAATATTTCTCCGGCTCAGCCCCCGTCAAATAGTGCATCCAACGAAAAGCTGCTCTCCGTCGCTAGCCGCCGCGATCATCCAGCGGCGATTTTGTTCGACATGGACGGTCTGCTGATTGATAGCGAACGCATGGCGCAAGAAGCCACATTCGTCACCGCACGACTGCTCGGTCATTCGATATCGGAGGCGGTTGCACTGCGCATGATTGGGCTTGGAAGCGATGCGCTTGGTCGCATGATGCTCGCGGAGTTCGGCGAGCATTTCCCATTCGACGCGTATCAGCAGGAGTGGAACCAGCAGTATCAGGCGCGAATCAGCAAAGGCGTGCCGGTCAAATCGGGCGTCGCTGAGGCGCTAGCGGCAGTCAGAGCGGCGGGTCTGCGCTGTGCGGTTGCTACTTCAACCGGCACTCATTTCGCGCGTCACAAGCTTGAAAAAGCCGGTTTGCTCGCGCATTTTGACGTCGTGGTTGGGCGTGACGCCGTTGTCCACGGTAAACCTGCGCCGGATCTCTACCTTCACGCCGCAAGCCAGCTCGGCGTCGACGCGGCGCATTGTTGGGCGTTCGAGGATTCGCTTCCGGGGTTAACCGCGGCCGTTGCTGCGGGCGCACGGGCGCACTGGGTGCCTGATCTGGCGCACATTCATGCGCATGAATTGCCCTCGGGTGTCGAGACCATTGACTCGCTGCATGCTATTTGTGAATGGCTGAGCAAGGACCTGCCTTAGTTGCGCCACAAATCGCGGACGAAAAAAAGCCGGTCACATAAATGAAACCGGCTTTTAGAGGTTGCGTTAACTAAACCGATTAGGGTTTCTTCACGGCATCCTTGGCTGCGTCTTTGACGTCTTTGGCTGCTTCTTTAGCAGCATCGACGGCTTTGCCAGCAGCATCCTTGGCAGCGTCAGCAGTTTTGCTGGCAGCGGCTGAGGTTGCATCTACGGCTTTACCAGCAGCATCCTTAGCGGCATCAGCGGTTTTCGCTGCTGCATCTTTGGTTGCTTCGACAGCGGTAGCTGTCGCATCTTTAGCCGCATCCATTGGAGTGGGTGCAGCAGCGGCAGGAGCGGGAGCCGGAGCAACTACAGCAGGTGCAGCAGCTTTTGGCTCTTCTTTTTTGCCGCAAGCGACAAGACTAACTGCGATAAGCGCAGCGACTAGGAGTGACTTCTTCATTTTTTGTTTCCTTACAACGTGAATCGTTAACGAATGTGTGTGCCTTAAGGAGAATCTCCCTCAGTGGAGACCACCCCGATGAGCGAAATCGGAATAGAACTGAGTGAGGCCGAAAGTATATCGAAAACCCGAAAATGGGAAATAGCTGGATTTACAGGCCAAGCGCTTCCGGAAAAATACGCTGACCGCCTTGTTCCCAAAGTACATTAAATGAATCAGCATAACCCATTGATTTTGCTGGGTTTCCAAAATTGAGTGTGCCTTGGGATTGCACCGAAATGGGGCGAAAAAGAAAGTGTTGCCGGTCTGCAACAGCATAACTGCACTCCGGGACCTCGTGCGCGTCGCTAACGACGATCGTTACGCGATGACCAATTGTCTTTAGCAAAGTGAGCAGTCGGGGCACTTGCGTCGACACAACGTGCGAGTCAACAACGAGGATTCGAACATTGACGTGGTGAATCAAAGCTGCGCGTTGTAGCGCTTCACATCGGGCTCGACTCCCCCAATCCTGCAACGCAAGTGAATGATCAAAGACGTCGAGCGAGCGCTCGGTTCGGTCAATCAAATCATTCAGCGCACGCGACGTGTCTTCCCAAGTCAGCAGCGAACGCACGACATTGGGCGTTGGCAACGGCTTGGCTTCCGAAGGATTTTGCTCAGTGCTCATTGCTCAACAACATCCACCAAATTGAGCCAGCCGTCGCAGTACCACGCGTAGAGCGCATCAATCGTCTCGCGAGCCACCGCCGACGGAACGGCCAGTGCGCGAGCGTCGGCCAACGCACGCCAAAAATAACCATCGCCCTTAATCACAAACGCCTCGCCATTGATGAACAGATATTCGTCATCGTACAGACACAACGTCGCCGCTGCAAGGCTTACGCCGCCGCCCTTTGCGCTGACGCAAGCTTTCGCAAACGCCGCGCGCGTCATCGGTGGCTCCGGAGCATCAAATTCGATTTGTGGTTTGACGTCCGTTGCAAAACAACCCGCAAACTGCTTCATCGCAGCGCGATCAATCTGCATTTCGGCAATCGCGCCGAGCACTTCGCGCTGATAACTAGCAGGCACTTTTGCGGGCGTTAAAGTCGCAGGCAAATCCGGATCAGCCAGGCGGCCCTCGATGTCGCTCGTTGCGCCCAGCCAATCGAGAAATGCATCGGCGATTTCTTGACGTGTCGGCGCACGAAAGCCGATGGAATACGTCGTGCAGAAGCCCTCAGATTGCATCGCCACGCCGTCATGCGCAACTTGCGGCGGCAAATAAAGCATGTCACCCGCAGTCAGTTCGAACGTCTCGGTTGGCACCAGTTTCTTCAAAATCTTCAGTGGTGCCGCTGGATCGAGTGACAAATCCTTTTGCTCGCTTAGTTGCCAACGTCGCGTGCCCATGCCTTGCAGCAAAAACACATCGTACGAATCAAAGTGCGGTCCGACGCCGCCGCCCGGTGCAGCGAGCGACACCATCACGTCATCGAGTCGCGCGTAAGGCAAAAAATTGAATTGCCGCAGCAGCGCGTCGGCGACCGGCACATGCAGATTGAGACCTTGCACCAGTAAAGTCCAGCCCCGCTCGGGGAGCGCTGCGATCTGCTTTTTGCTGAACGGGCCGCTTTCGAGCTTCCAATTTTTACCGTCGCGAATGATCAAGCGCGACTCAACGCTCGATGATGCGGCCAGCGCCCACAACGCTTTGACATCCACCAAATCTTTGAAATCGGGCACCGCGCCGCGAATCAAGCGCCAGCGCTTCTGCCAATGCGCCGCCATGAACTGCTTGGGAGTGATGTCCCCGAGTACGGTGCTGAGCTTCGTGAGCGGTTTGTCGGTTTTGGTGCGAGCGATGGTCATGCGTTTTTCGATTGATTTCGTTTGTTATGAACGCGAGCCAGAAGCGCGATCGCAGGCAGGCTCGCCACGACAAGCAGGAGTGATGGTAGTGCGGCCTCGCCGAGGCGCTCGTCTTTCACGAGGTTATAAGTTTGCGTCGCCAAGGTGTCGAAGTTAAACGGACGCAAAGTGAGCGTTGCGGGCAATTCTTTCAGCGTATCGATGAACACCAAAAGCATCGCTGCCAGCGCACCGGGCTTAAGCGACGGCCAATGAACGCGGGCAAACAAAGCCCAGCCGCTGACACCCAGTACCCGTGCGCTGTCATCGACGTGGCGCGGCAAGCGTGAATACGCGGCAGCTACTCCGCTCGACGCCACGCCGTAAAAGCGAATGCTTGACGCGTACACCAGCGCAAACACGCTACCTGTGAGGAGCAAACCCGGATTAAATCCAAAGAATCGCTTGCTCGCCTCAATCATCTGATTGTCGAGCCACGCCAACGGGAGCAACACGCCGATCGCCAGCACTGCTCCCGGCACCGCGTAACCAAACGACAGCAAGAGCTCAATGCGCAGCGCCCACGGCTCGTTCGCCAGACGCGCGCGCGCATGCAAAGTCAAGGCGAGGCTAATCACCACAAAAGCCGCGATGCCGCCAATCAGGATTGAATTACCCGTCCAGCGCAATAACGGGCTGAGCGACAACGACGCCCATTCGCGCGCCAGCAAACGCAAAAGCATCAGTGCAGGAAGCACGAATCCCAACAGTAGCGGGATCGCGCACAGCAGCGTCCGCAACCAGGCTCTGCCCGGCGACAGCGCAAACCCCATGCGTTGGCCGCGTGCCCGCGTGCTGGCGTAGCGCGCGCGACTGCGGCTTCGGCGCTCTTGCCAAACCAGAAGCAACACAGCCAATAGCAAAACGCCTGCCAATTGTGCTGCCGCAACGAGATCGCCCATGTTTTGCCATGCACGATAAATCCCTGTGGTCAGGGTTTCGACGCCGAAATAACTCACGGTGCCGAAATCAGCCAGCGTTTCCATCAGCACCAGCAA
>JBDSYI010000187.1:0-6289 GCA_039925745.1 Casimicrobium sp.
CTGGGCGAGCAGGTGGAAGGCGCCGCAGCGGTAGGCCAGCGATCGTCCCATCACCGGATAGCTCCCGTCCGGGCCAATCATCCGCTCCTGCACCGCGGCGTATCGCACCGCGCGGTTGCCGACCCGCGCCGCCAGGTCCTTCCAGGCCGGCATCTCGCTGCCGCAGGCGTCGAGCACATCGACCAGCATCGGGTGGATGACGAAGCTGTTGTAGTAGTCGAAGTGGAAATCAGGGCCGTCGCCGTAGGCCCCGTCCCCCTTGTACCACTGGTCGTGCTGGCGGAGCGCGTAGTCGACGCGCACGCGGTCCCACGGCGCGCCCAGCTGCTTGAGGCCGGCTTCGACCGTCGCCGAGAACAGCAGCCAGTTGTTGTAGCCGGGGACGATGACCCGCGTCGATTCGAGCGCCGCGACGAGGTTGCGCCTGACCGCGGCGTCGAGGCCGTCGCCGAGCACCCCCGGTGCGCGCAGGATCCCCTGGGCGAGGAAGGCGGCGTCCACCAGCGGCTGGCGTTCGCGCGTGAAGTTCATGAAGTCCGGCGAGGCCGGATCGACCGCGCTGGCGACCGCACGGCGGGCGAGGTCCACGTAGCGCGCCCGCAGGCGCCCTTCGGCCGAATCATCGACCGCCAGCGCCAGCCACGGCGCCATCCCGGCAAGCAGCCGTCCGATTGCCTCGAGGTGGGTTGAATGCGAATCCGGACAACGGGTTAGTCGCGGATACCACGCGCGAGGGCGCGCCGTCGAGTATCGCCGTAGTTGGATTTGCGCTATCGGCGTACCCGGTGGGTGTCGAGCGCGGCTGGATGACGCGCGCCGACGCGGCTGAGCGCACGCTAGTCACGCTGCGTTTTTTTATGAACAGTGATCAGTCCGGCGCTGCAGATGCCACCGGCTTGCATGGCTTCTATTTTCACTTTCTCGATATGCAGCTGGGCACGCGCGTTTGGCTTTCTGAATTGTCACTGATCGACACCGCATTGCTGATCGCTGGCGTGTTGACTGCGGCGGCCTACTTCAACGCCGAGACGCACGACGAGAAGGCGCTGCGTGAGCTTGCCGATGCGCTTTACCGGCGGGTTGACTGGCGCTGGGCGCAGCATGACGGTGCCGCAGTAGTGCACGGCTGGAAACCCGAATGTGGCTTTCTGAATTACGGTTGGGAGGGCTACAGCGAGGCGATTTTGCTCTACGTTCTCGGCCTGGGATCGCCGACGCATCCGCTCACTGAGCAGAGCTTTCGCGCCTGGACAATGACCTACCAGTGGGAGAATTTATACGGGATTGATTTCCTGTATGCAGGACCATTGTTTATTCATCAGTTCTCGCACGCGTGGATCGACTTTCGCGGTATTCAGGATAAATTCATGCGCGAAAAGCGTTGCGACTATTTTGAGAACAGTCGCCGCGCCACTTATGTGCAGCGTGAATACGCATGCCGTAATCCGCGCAGCTTTACGGGCTACAGCGCTGATTGCTGGGGGCTGTCGGCAGGCGAGGGCCCGAGCGCGCCAACGCGGCTGCTTGCAGGACGCCGCCAGGGGTTCTATGGCTACGCCGCGCGTGGCGTGCCGTACGGGCCCGATGACGGAACCATCAGCGGCTCGGCGATGCTGTCATCCCTGGTTTTCGCACCCGAGATTGTGCTGCCCACACTGCACAATTTTGTAGACCACGAACCGGGCAACAGTGATCAACGCGTTCATGCCAGCGGTTTCAACGCAACGCTTGCCGAAGCCGGGCCGGACGGCTGGATTTCGCAAGGTGCTTTCGGTCTCGATCAGGGCATGATCGTGCTCATAATCGAGAACTACCGCAGCGGGTTGCTGTGGCGGCTTGGGCGAGACAATCCCTTCATCCGCAGCGGTCTTAAGCGCGCGGGCTTCGCGGGCGGGTGGCTATAACGTGGACATTGACAAGCTTGAGTTGCGTGCCAATGTGCGCCCCGCCGACTGGCGCAATCCGACGCCGCGCGAGCCCTATCACTTGCTGGTCATCGGCGCTGGGCCTGCGGGGCTGGTGGCGGCTCGTGGTGCAGCAGCGCTCGGTGCCAGAGTGGCCCTCATTGAGCGACATCTGCTCGGTGGCGACTGCCTGAACCACGGCTGCGTGCCATCAAAGACGCTAATCCGCAGCGCACGCCTGTACGCAGACATGCGCAACGCCGAGAACTTCGGCGTACGCCCACCCCCCGATATCGAAGTCGACTTTGCCCTGGCGATGCAGCGTATGCGGCGCATCCGCACGCGCATCAGCCGCGTCGATTCGGCGGCGCGATTGACGGCCGAAGGGATCGATGTTTTTTTCGGCACGGCGCGGTTCGTGAGTGGCGACACGGTTGCCGTTGACGGCACCCGGTTGCGCTTCAAAAAGGCGATGATCGCGACCGGTTCACGCGCGCTGCTGCCAACCATTCCGGGGTTAGCTGAGGCAGGCTATCTGAGCAACGAGACGGTGTTCGATTTGACCGAGTTGCCAAAGAGCCTGCTGGTGATCGGTGGTGGCCCGCTGGGTTGCGAACTGGCACAGGTGTTCTGCCGCTTCGGTTCGCGCACCGTGATCGCGCACAACCAACCACTGTTCCTGCCGAGGGAGGAACGCGACGCCGCACAGATGGTGAGCGATGGTCTGGCGCGCGATGGTGTCGAGATTCACCTGAACACCACGGTGACTAACGTGCGTGTTGAGGGAGGCCAGAAATGCATTGAAACCATCAACGATGGCAACGTCACCACGATCACGGTCGACCAAATCTTGACCGGTATTGGCCGTGTGCCCGCGGTCGATGGACTGAACCTCGAAGCTGCCGGTGTCGCCTACGACGCCGTGTCCGGCATCCAGGTCGATGATTTTCTGCGCACCACCAATCCACGGATATTCGCGGCAGGTGACGTTTGTCTTGAGCACAAGTTCACTGATACTGCCGACGCTTCGGCCCGGATCGTGGTTCGTAACGCATTGTTCATGGGGCGGCAGCGCTTAAGCGAGCTGACCATTCCGTGGTGCACGTATACCGATCCGGAAATCGCTCACGTCGGCATCTATGTCAAGCAAGCTCGCGAACGTGGCATTCCAGTGAAGAGCTTCACGGTGCCGATGCATGACGTTGATCGCGCGATTGCCGACGGTGAGGAAGAGGGTTTCGTGAAGATTCATGTCCGTGAAGGCACTGACAAGATTCTCGGCGCGACCATCGTCGCCCGTCACGCCGGTGACATGATCAACGCCATCACGCTTGCGATGGTTACAGGCATCGGTCTTGCAACTTTCACGCGAGTAATACACACCTACCCAACGCAAGCCGAGGCGATCAAGCAGGCAGCCGATGCCTACCTCAGAACCCGTCTGACACCGTGGATTGCGCGGTTGTTGCGTTGGTGGGTGCGGAGGTGACGCTAGTGAACCATGAGTGCTATTTGGTTACGGGTAGGCGCGACCCAGTCGTACTTGCAAAAAACACACAAAAGGGTATCGTCTTTATCGATACAGTATGTCACCGGCATGAGGCTTCAAGTCGCGGCGGCAAATGCTTGCGCTGATGAGTCTCGTACCCACCTGAAAGAACTACGGCAACAACGATTTTGTTTAGGAGAAAAAGACATGCGAATCCACAACCTGCTGGCCGCTCCGATAGTGGCAACCGCCTTTGCGCTCGGCGGATGCGCAACGATGATTGACAGCGCGCCGCCATTGACGATTGACGCATTGGTCCAACGCGCAAAACTCGGCGAAAGCGTTGAATCATTACTGGCCTCACTGCGCGGTAGTCGCGAGCGATTCGCGCTCAGTGGCTCCGAATACGCATTGCTTAAAGAGCGCGGCCTGCCCGCCGCCGTGTTGGATGAATTGCAAAAGCGAGAGTTGCAGGCAGTACGCGATGACCAATGGCGAAATAGTCGGTTCTACTGGAATCCGTGGGGCGGCCCCTGGTCCCCGTTCGGTAACGACACTCGCTATATCTACGTTCCGGCCCCGCCGATACCGATGCCGAAACCAAGGTAGCGCCGACTGTCGAACGTCTGAAGACAGACAGGCTGTCGTTGTCAGTCGAGGGCTTCGAGTGCGCGATCTTTGCTTCGAGTCGAAATTGCGCAGCCTCGGCATTGTCGTAGGCTTCAAAGCTGCGCTCGACGTAGCTCGACACACGCCACATACGGGTATCAGATTCTGACTTCGCGGTGCTTGCCTCGGTAGCGTTTATTTCGTCCAGATTGGTCATGACGAGCGCTTTCACGTTGGCGATTGGTGTGCGTGAGCGATGATGCTTAATTCGCACGCTGAGGTATGTTCGGTTGCATACAGACCGAAACCCGCTTCGCACGTATGCTTGCGAGAATTTCAGCGACTGCTTTTTTTGTGTTCCACATTGCTGCCTCTATTACCTATCCGTGACTGACCCGACCTCCGCACACCCGCCGCCAGCCGCGATCACTCATCCGGCGACGATGCGCTGGGCGCTCACCGGCAGTTGGACCATCGGGGGCTTACGGGATTTGCCGCAAACACTGGCCGGGCAAGCCTGCGAGCGCGGCCAAGTCGAAATTGACGGATCGCAACTCGTAGCGATTGATAGCGCCGGCGCCTGGGTGTTGCAGCGTTGGCTACGTGACCATGCTGCAACGGCGACGCTGCTAGGCTGGCCACCTCACATGAAGACGTTGATGAATCTGGTCAGCGCGCAAGCCGACGACCCGCTGCCACGCGAAACAAGGCGGGCAATGCTCGAACGCGTAGGTCGCGGCGCTGCTGTGTCGGCGAAAGAGGCAACCGCGTTGTTGCGCTTCATCGGTGAGGTTGCCATTGCGCTGATTCGCGTGCAGCTGCATCCACGCCTGGTGCGATGGCGCGCATTTGCGCGTAACCTGCAGATTGACGGATTTGATGCGCTGCCAATCATTGGGCTGACGTCATTTTTGATCGGCATCGTCGTTGCCTACCAGGGTGCGGATCAGCTGAAAAATTACGGTGCCAATATTTTCGTCGTTGATCTCGTGGGCTACGGGATGTTGCGTGAGTTTGCCCCTCTCATTTCGGCCATCATCATCGCCGGACGATCAGGCTCGGCGTATGCCGCGCAGATCGGCACCATGGTCGTCACGCAAGAGGTCGATGCGATGCGGACACTCGGCATCGATCCGATTGAAATGCTGGTGCTTCCCAAAATTTTCGCGCTAGCGGTCGCGCTGCCCTTACTCACCCTGTTCGCGGACATGACGGGAGTTTTCGGCGGCATGATAATGGCGAGTTCGCAGCTCGATATCGGGTTCCACGAATTCATTGATCGCTTTGGCCGCGAGATGCAGGGCGACACGTTGTTGATCGGAATCGGCAAATCTTTTGTCTTTGCCATCGTCATCGCGCTAATCGGCTGTTTTCAGGGTTTTCGCACGCACGGCGGGGCTGATAGCGTGGGTCGTCAAACCACGAGGAGCGTCGTGCAGTCGATCTTCATCGTGATCGTGGCTGACGCCTTGTTCTCCGTCGCGTTTAATCTGCTCGGGCTTTAGGATGACATCGAACGCCGACATCGTGATCGCCCTGGATAAGGTCTGCACCCGCTTCGGCAGCCACGTCGTGCACAAGGATCTGGATTTCGAGGTTCGGCGCGGCGAGATTGTTGCGATCGTCGGCGGCAGCGGTTCCGGAAAGTCGGTGCTGCTGCGCGAAATGATCATGCTGCAACCGCCGACGTCTGGCTCAATCCGGATGTTTGGTGACGACGTCGCGCACCTGACTGATGCCCAAACAAAAGCCCTGCGTATGCGCTGGGGCGTGATGTTTCAGTACGGCGGGTTGTTTAGCGCGCTCAACGTTCGCGCGAATGTCGGGCTGCCGCTGCGAGAGCACACCGAGCTTGGTCATGCGCTGATTGATCGAATAGCCGAATGGAAGTTGTCGCTCACCGGGTTGCCACCGGGGGCGAGTCTCAAATTGCCGGACGAGCTGAGCGGTGGCATGGCAAAGCGAGCGTCACTCGCGCGCTCGATTGCGCTTGACCCTGAGATGCTGTTCCTCGATGAACCCACTTCGGGGCTCGACCCGGCGAGCGCTGCCGGGGTCAACGAACTCATTCTCAGCACCCACGCGCTGTACGGGTTGACCATCGTCATCATTTCGCATGATCTTGACTTGCTATGGCAGGTCTGTGATCGCGTGGCGGTTCTCGGCGAGGGGCGCGTGATCGCCAACGGGTCGATGGAAGAGCTCTCGCACAACGAGCACCCTATCGTGCGTGAATATTTCGTCAATCGCCGGGACAAAAAGACCGTCGCGTCGGTCTCACCCCCTT
>JBDSYI010000188.1:0-18109 GCA_039925745.1 Casimicrobium sp.
CCGCGGGTGCAGCGTGGGCAGTCCACACGCCGTACCTGCCACTCGATCCGATGCCGAACGGCATGGGCGATTGCATCGCGGCGCTCTTCCTCGGCCGTTATTTGCAGCATCACGATATCGCGCTCGCATTGGCGCAGGCCGTGTCGGCGTTGTTCGTGTTGGTGCGTGGTACCGACGCCACGATGCCGCGTGATCTGAATCTGATTGCGATGCAGGATCAGTTGGTCAATCCGTCGCAGCACTTTGACGCGGTAGTGTTGTGAGTGCCGGGCAACTGATCCAGCAGGCGATGGCGTTACTGCGTCAGGGTGCTGTCGTCGATGCCGTAAATCTCATCGTTGCTGCGCCCGCGTCGTATCGCAACACACAGGCTGCGCAGCGGACGTTAGCCGCAGCTCACGCACAGGCAGGCGATCTCGCCTTAGCGCAGGCGGCGATTCAACGAGCGCTGTTGCTATTGCCAACCGAGCCAGCTACGCGTGCGCTCGCAGGCCGCATCGCGCTCGATCAAAAGTTCCCGGAACGCGCGTTTCCACACTTCGAAGCGTTGGTGCAGCTGGCACCGGCGCAAATGGGGTTCTGGCGATACTTGTGGGATGCGGCATCGACGCCAGCGACCAGTGCGCGCGCGTTGCAACTCACAGAATCGCATGCGATTGATTCGAGTGCAGACGTGCACCTTGCCTGGGCGGTGAGTCGTGCCCTTGCATCGCAATCGCAGACAGGCAAGGCGATTGCGTTAGCTCGGCAAACCTTTTTGCGCCATCCCGAGGATGCCGCCGCGCAGTGGCTTTGGGTGAAGCGTCTGACCGATGAAGCACCTCTGACGGCGCTTCAAGGGTTGGCCGATTGCCCGTTGCCGCCATTGACTGAATTGACACCCGACTCAGTGGATGCGCGCTTGACGGTGCCTGAAAATTACCCGGACGATGCCGCGATTGATGCATGGCGCACGCGATATGGCGACGGCCTGGCGCAAATTGCTGAAGCGACGGCTGCTGCGCTGGATCACGAGAAACGGTTAGCGCTCGTTCGCCACACCGCGTTTCGCCTTGCCTATCATGGAAAAAACGATCTCGAATTGCAATCAGCGCGAGGCGACTGGTTGGCTTCGCTAATGCGACCACTCGCCCCACTTCCGGTCAATCGCTGCCCTAGTCGTGGCAGCAAAATTCGGGTCGCTTTCGCATCGAAACACATCCGCGATTGCACCGTCGGGCAATACTTCAAACACTTTTTTACCCATCTCACTACGAAGGATGATGAGCACATCGAAGTGTTTATCTATGCCTGCGGCAAGCGCGATGCATTCACCGACGAAGTGCAAATCAGTGTCGCGAAACTCATGCAGTTCGCAGACGAAGACACTGCGTTGCTCGCAATGGCCAATGCCATCGCAGCCGATACACCAGACGTTCTCATCTATCCCGAAATCGGCATGGAGCCAATCATCGAGAAGCTAGCCGCGATGCGCCTTGCGCCGCTGCAATGCATGCTGTGGGGGCATCCCGTCACCAGCGGCTTACCAACGATTGATGTTTTTTTTAGCGCGGAAGCGTTAGAGCCCGCCGATGCACAGACGCACTACCGCGAGCAACTACATCTGCTACCGGGGCTGGGTACCTGCTATCCGCAACCGCCCAGGCCGTCGGCGGCAACGCGGAGTCAGCTTGGCCTTCCCGACGAGGCGCCACTCGCCGTATGCGCGCAATCACCCTTCAAATGGAGCCCGCAATTCACGTGCGTCGTGGGCGAAATTTTGACGCAGTCGGCAGATGCGAAGCTCGTCGTGTTCGACAGTCCTGTCGGTAACCGGAAGAGCGCGTTTGATAGCTATCTTGAGCACTTCTTCGCACCGCTCGGCGTCGACGTAGCAAACCGCGTGATCCGTATGCCGCAGCAATCACGTACGGATTTTTTAGCGGTGCTTTCGAGCTGCGACATTGCGTTGGACACGTTTGGTTTCTCGGGCGGCAACACGAGTCTCGATTCGTTGTCCGTTGGCCTGCCCGTCATCACGCTACCTGGGGAATTTATGCGCGGTCGCCAGACGTTCGCCATGGTGCGCATGCTTCCAGTGGCTGTGCAGAACGAATTGATCGCGCTTGACGCGACAGATTTCGCGGCGCGTGCGCTCAATCTGCTGCGCAATCGTCATGCTTGCGCAGCACTGCGCAGCGTGATCCAAAGCCATGCTCATCAGCTCTTTGATGCGCCAGAACCGGTGCGTGAAATGCGCGCCTGGGTGATGCAAAAACGCAACGTCTAATGTGTAGCAGCTTTTAACTGAGATGGCTTACACATAGGGGCTAAATCGTTAAATATGCATAAGTCGACTTTTCTAATTTATCGCCACCAGCCCGGACAAAATAGTTGTTGTAGCCGAAAGTTGAACGCAATTTTGTTGTTTAGCGCGCTACGCACTATCGAACTGCATCGATAATTCAAACCACAAAATTCGCATAGCAATAAGGTTATTTGATGTCCGAGTTACGACCGATCGCGAGCGTTGCCGAATGGTGGCGCGTTGAGCGTCCGCAGATCGAAGCCGAGTTTCCGCAGCACTGCGATGTTGTGATTGCGCGAACTCAAGCCGCCATGCAACGTGCGCAGTCCGAGCGCGACACCACTGTGCTTGCCGACGCGGCCGCGATCGGTGCCCGCGCGCACGTCATCAAAGGTCAGCCCGAGAACGCCGTGCTCATGCTCGACGAACTGTTGCGTGCACCCGGCGATCAGTTTGCGCCAACCGACCGCGCCGCGATGACTTCGTCCCTCGGCGTGGCCTACGACGCGATGGGCAAACATCCAGAAGCTCTTGACTGCCTTCAGGAGGCGCACGCTGCCTTCACCGAGGCGGGCGATGCCCGAGGTATGGCCAACGCTCGCATGGCGATGGGAGTCGTGCATTCGCGCTGTTGCGATTACACGATTGGCGCGGGACATTACGTCGCCGCGCTCGGCCCGTTCGAGTTATTGAACGACCATCCGTCCACGGTGCGCGTTTTGAACAATATGGGGCTCAATCAGCGAAACCTCGGCCAGCTCGATGCTTCGCTCGCCACGTTTGACCGTGCAATTAATCTGGCGACGAAGCACGCACTGATCGCGCTCTTACCGGTGCTGTCCGGCAATCGCGGCCGCACTCTGCTCGCGCTCGGACGATTGGATGAAGCGGCTGCGGGCTTCGACGAGCACGTTCGCGGCAGCGAAGGCAATGCGTGGGTAGGCAGCCGAATCGATGCGCAACTCGGTCACGCGCAGGTCGCAAGTGCACGTGGACAGCACGCTCAGGTTGTCGCGGTGCTCACCCGATTGATTCCGCTACTTGCGAAAAATTCGCCTCTCGATGATGAAGTCCGCGCCTGGGGATTGCTCGCGGAAAGCCTGGAAGCCGAAGGCGACGCTGCGGGTGCGCTCCATGCATACAAGCAGTTGCGCGAGCGCGAGCGGCTTTGGCTCGACCATCGCGCCAACACGCGCATGCGCGCTTCGGCCGTGATGACCGACCTTCACGCTGCTCGGTATGAAGCGAAGGAAGAACATCGTCTGCGCCATGAACTCGCCAAGGCGCATGCCGCGCTCGCCATTGAATCAGCCGAGCGCCGTGCGCGCGCCGACGAGCTCTATCAGCAGTCGCGCGAAGACGGGCTGACGGGCTTGCCCAATCGCCGCGACTTTACCGAACGCATGGCAGAGGAATGTCGCCGCGCACAACGCTTCGATGAGTCGCTGTGCATCGCAATGGTCGACATTGATCACTTCAAGCGAGTCAACGACACCCATGGCCACGTCGTCGGCGATCAGGTGTTGATTGAAGTCGCGCGTCGATTGCGCAGCGCGCTGCGATCCGGCGATCTGGTCGCGCGGCTTGGCGGCGAGGAGTTTGCAGTGTTGCTACCGGACGCAACCCCGCATGACGCCGTTATCTTGTGTGAACGGCTACGCGAGGCAGTCGCAGGGTCGCCGATTGCGATCAACGCGAAAACGGTGACCGCGGACGTCACGGTTAGCGTTGGTTTCACCTGTTTCGTGCCTCCGGAAACGACTGACACTGCGCTGTCCCGCGCTGATGCTCGTCTCTACGCAGCGAAGCGCGCGGGGCGCAATTGCGTGACGGGTGACTAGCGTCTACGACGTCGTGAGGCGGTCAAACGCTTCCTGATATTTCGCCGCTGTCCCCGCAATCACTTCGGCTGGCAACGTAGGTGCTGGCGCTGTCTTCCCCCACGGCTTGCCATCGATGCGCACATTTTCCAGCCAATCACGCAAATACTGTTTGTCAAAACTCGGCGGATTTTTGCCTGCGCTGAACGCCGCTTCGTAACCCTCCATCGGCCAGTAACGCGACGAATCTGGCGTCAACACTTCATCCATCAAGGTCAGCGTTCCGTTCTCGTCTAGCCCAAATTCAAACTTGGTATCGGCGATGATGATGCCCCTGGTTAGCGCGTAATCTGCGGCGCGCGTGTAGAGCGCGATGGCGGCGTCACGCGCCTTCAGCGCCAACGGCTCACCAATAATTTCCACCATGCGTGTGAACGAAATATTCTCGTCATGCTCGCCCATTTCGGCCTTCGTGGCCGGCGTGAAAATCGGTGACGGCAGCTTACTCGCGTTCTTAAGTCCCGCTGGCAAGGGCACGCCGCACACCGATTGCGACTGTTGATATTCAACCCAACCCGATCCCGCCAGATAGCCGCGCACCACGGCTTCCACCGGCAACGGCTTCAGCCGCTTCACCAGCATCGAGCGGCCGACGACTTGCGTCTTCTCAGCCTCAGTCACCACGCTCTCCGGCGCCTCCCCGGTCAAATGATTCGGCACTATCCCCGTCAATTTGTCAAACCAGAACAGCGCCATCTGCGTCAACAGCGCGCCCTTGCCGGTGATCGGCTCCGCCATGATCACATCAAACGCGCTAATGCGATCAGACGCCACCATCAAGATGCGATCGGTACCCACGGCATAGTTGTCCCGCACTTTGCCGCGCGCGAGGAGAGGGAGAGAGGTGATTTGGGAGGTGTGGACGGGGTTCATGCCTAAATTATCGCCGCTCGGTTTGGATGGACGCCGTTAGCTCCATTGAGAGAGGATAGACCAGGCGATCTAACGAATGCCCATATAATATTCCCTCAGTACATTCCTATATTTAAAGGGAATCATGCAAACCGTCAACGTCTCAGGTCTAAAAAACAATCCCAGCGAAGCGCTGCGCAGCGCGCGCGACGACGTGGTCATAGTGATGAACCGCGACCAGCCGGACGCGGTGATGATTGGTTTGCAATCGGGCAAATTGCTTGGCGAGCCGGGTGCCCGAATCGCGCTGGCAACCGCATTGTTTCGTGATGGTGGCCTGTCTCTGGTGCGCAGCGCGCGCATGGCGCAATTGCCGCTCGCTGGGTTTATCGCGCATGTGTCGCGACTGGGCATCGCAGTGGTCGAGATGGACGCAAGTGAAACGCAACGGGATATCGAAACGCTCGATCAATGGCTCGCCTAGTACTCGCCGATGCGAGCCCTTTGATTGGGCTCGCGATTGTTGATGGTCTGAAGTGGCTTCCCGAATTGTTCGGCGACGTGTGGGTCCCTCCGTCGGTGCATCGGGAAGCATTGCCGGGAGTTGCAGCGCGCGGCGAGACTGAGATTGCCGCTGCCGTGAAAGAGAAGGCGGTCCGCGTCTGGAGAAAGTCGATTCCTGAAGCTAGCGTTGCGCTCCCCGATCTGGACGAGGGCGAGACTGATTGCATCCGAATCGCCTTGGCGAACGGCGTTAGCGAATGCTTGATCCTGATGGATGAACGGGCGGGCCGTGCGGTTGCAACAGAGAACGGGATTCGTGGGGCAGGCACTGCGGCGGTGATCGGCCTCGCAAAGAAACGGGGGCTCATCACGTCGGCGAAAACGCGCTTCGCAACGCTTCATGCTACGGACTTCAGGATGGGTGCGGTCATTATCCAGACGGTACTACGCGATGTCGGTGAAGGCTAATGCTTCGATTTTTGTGACGCGTCAATCGGCTCAAACGTCTCCGTCCCCACCACCACGCGCGCCGTGCGGTTAAAGCTCAGGTACGACCAGCCCCAGTCCATGAGCACGACGAAGCGGTTCCTGAATCCGATCAGGAAGTAGACGTGGACGAATAGCCAGAACAGCCACGCGATGAGGCCGCCGAAGCGGACGTTGCCTACGACTGGCAGCACGACGTCGACGACGGCAGAACTGCGGCCGATAGTCGCCAATGCGCCGTAATCGTTGTAGCGGAACGCCTGCGTCGACTTGCCTGCGATGCGTGCCAGGATATTTTTTGCGGCGACGCGACCCATTTGTTTGGCGCCAGGGCTGACGCCGGGAACCGGTTTGGTAGAACCGTCCTTCTCGTGACTTTTGGCAAGGGCCAAATCACCGACGACTGAAATTTCGGGGTGACCCGCGAGCGACAAATCGGGCTCGACGGCGATTCGTCCGGCCCGATCCACGCTTTCTTCCGGCAGTGCGCAGGCCGTTGCAACGAGCTTGCCGAGCGGGGAAGCGGCGACACCTGCCGCCCAGATGACCGTCTTGCAGATGATGGTTTGTTCGACACCATGGACGTTGACATGAATGCCCTGTGCGTCGATGTTCATCACTTTGTGGCTGGTTAGTACCTCGACGCCAAGTTCGGTGAGTTGTTCCTCAGCGCGCTTCGACAGCGACGGCGGGAACGCCAGCAGCACTCGATCCGCGCCTTCGACCAGCAAGATGCGAGCGTTGCGTGAATCGATGCGGCGGAACTCTTCAGGCAAGGTGTGCCGCGCGATTTCGGCGAGCGTGCCCGCCATTTCGACGCCGGTCGGACCGGCTCCGATGACTGCGAACGTAAGCCACGGTTCGCGCAGCGCAATATCCTGTTCACGCTCGGCATGTTCGAACGCAAGCAAAATGCGGCGGCGAATTTCAAATGCATCTTCCAGCGTTTTCAGCCCCGGCGCAAATTCTGCCCAGTGGTCGTTGCCGAAATAGCTGTGCGTCGCGCCGCTAGCAACGATCAGATGATCATAGTCAATGCGCTCGCCGTTTTCCAATTGCACCGAGCGCGCGCTGGCGTCGATAGCGACCACCTCGCCGAGCAAAGTGGTGACGTTGCGCTGCTTTCGAAACAGGAAGCGCGTGGGCGCTGCAATCGCCGGCGCTGACAAACCGGCGGTTGCGATCTGATAAAGCAGCGGCTGAAAAAGGTGATGATTGGTGCGGTCGATCAGCGTGATGTCAACCGCCGCGTCGCGCAGGGCACGCGCGGCCTCAAGGCCACCGAAACCGCAGCCGATGATGACGATGTGAGGGCGTTTCATAGTCAGAAGTCTACGGCAGCGACGTGCTAGCGAAGCCGTCGCAGAGACGCCGATGATCGCGGCTGAAGGCAGCACAGGCGTCAGCCTGCGTTCCTTATAGCCAACAGCTTTTTCGTAAAGTCCCACACGAACTGGGTCTAAAGCTCAATATTTGCCAATATCGACTTTTATCAATTTCGACTGTTAGCCCCGGTGGAATGGAGGCTTTTGATAAAAGCTGTTCACCTAAACAATAATCGGCAATTGGTATTTTCCGATAACTTCTAGATTGACTTGCGCGAACCTCCGCGCGGCGGGCTCATGAGCGGACTGTCACCGCCGCGAGAAGCGATCTCCCACTCGGTTTCAATTCGGCCTTCACTGGGTCGGGCAGTGCGCAGCGCGGACACGGCTAGCCCCAAAAACCACCGTCTAACCCGCAACTATCCTGCGGCTACCGCGGCCACCTGCTCCCGCAACCAGCGCGCCGGTGCCGCCGTATGTGTACGCTCATGCCAGAGCTGATAGAAGCGTAGCGGCGGAAAATCGAGCGGCGCAGGCATCACCTTGATCGGTAAAAACTTGGCGTAATGCGAAGCAAATCGCCGGCCCGTCGTGAACACCAGATCGGTCGTGGTCAATACGTAGGGCGCGACGTGAAAGTACGGCAGCGACACGCGTATATCGCGCTTGATGCCAAGCTTGTGCAGATGCTCGTCAATCGCACCGCGCACGCCACCGGCGTAGCGGACGGGCGCCAAATGCTGCGCAGCCACGTAATCGTCGGCGCTAATCTCCAGTTTTTTCGCGAGTGGGTGACGCTCACTCAACATGCACACCACCTCGTCATCAAACAACTGCGTCGTGCGCAAATACTCCGGCGGGTTCGGCCAGTTGCCCACGACGACATCCAGCTCGCCCTCTTCCAGAAGCCGCTCGAAGTCAATGTCTAGCGATAGCGAGCGAATGTTGAGTCGACCATTTGGCACGCGGGCACGAAATCGCTCAATCAGGTTCGACAGAAAAAACGCGTCGAAATAGTCCGGCGCGCCGACACCAAAAACACGCTTCGACTTCGCCGGATCAAACGGCTCGGCCTTAATCAGAATGCTGTCAATCGCATCGAGCGCGGCTCTGGTCGGCGCAATCAATCCTTCGGCGCGTTCGGTTGCTGTCATGCCGCTGCGCGTGCGCACCAGCAGGTCGTCACCCGTGATTTCGCGCAAACGCTTCAGTGCGCTGCTCACGGCGGGCTGCGTGATACCCAGTCGATCCGCAGCGCGGGAAACGCTTTTCTCCTGCAGCACGAGATAGAGCACGCGCAGCAAATGCGTGTCGAGTGGTTCTGCCATGTCCGCCCCCATCTCCTGTGATGTCAGGAATAATCTCAAGCTTATCAGCGTGATTGGAAACTCGGTCTATAGTGTGGAAATTTCTTGTTTTGTGAGCAGATGCGGTGAATGGGTTGCGATTCCTTTTGAACGGTGCATTGATCGAACTCGACAGCATTGATCCGCACACCACGCTGCTCGATTTCGTGCGCGAAGAGCGGCACCTGACCGGCACCAAGGAGGGTTGCGCTGAGGGCGATTGCGGTGCGTGCACCGTGGTGGTTGGCGAGTTGAGTAAAGATAGCGCGGGGCAAGATCGAGTGTCGCTGTCGCCGATTAATGCTTGTATCCGCCTGCTGCCGACGCTGGATGGCAAGGCGGTTTTTACCGTGGAATCGCTGAAAACCGCGAGCGGAACGCTGCATCCGACACAGCAGGCGATGGTGGATTGTCACGGTTCGCAATGCGGCTTCTGCACGCCGGGCTTTGTCATGGCGCTATTTGCACTGTTCAAAAACGAAATTGGCCCGACACGCGCAAGAACGTGTGAGGCGATTGCTGGCAATCTCTGTCGTTGTACCGGCTATCGACCGATTCTGGATGCGGCGCAGGTGATGTATCAGAACGCGCCGACTGCTACTGCGTCGTGCTCGACGAGCATGGAGCAATGGCTGTTCTCGCCCGCCACCAACGGCGCGCCGCCACTGCCGGGCGAGTCGGAGTTGGCTGAAAAATTAGCGGCGCTTGCGCGTGCGGATTCGGATGCACTACAGCTGACGTCGGCCGCAGGAGACTTCATTGCGCCGCGAACGATTGAAACATTCTCCGCCGCAGTGCTCGCAAATCCCGACGCCTGGATTCTTGGCGGCGGCACCGATATCGGGCTTTGGATAACCAAAGGGCTGCAATCGACTCGGACGACTATTTACACCGGCGAGGTCGCAGCGCTCAAACGGGTCGACGAAACCGAAAATGGAATTCGCATCGGCGCAGCCGTTTCCCTGGAAGTGGCCTTCCATGCCATGAACCGACTGTATCCTGAGCTTGCCCACGTATGGACACGATTCGCGTCCTGGCCGATCCGGTCAAGCGGCACACTGGGCGGAAATGTGGCGAACGGCTCACCGATTGGTGATTCGATGCCTGCGCTTATTGCGATTGGCGCGGAGGTTGTTTTACGTCGTGGCGAAAAGCAACGCACGATTCCACTGGAATCGCTCTACCTGGATTACAAAAAACAGGCGCGGGAAGCGGGCGAATGGGTTGAAGCGATTTTCGTTCCAAAACGCACCACCACCGGTGTGTTTCAAGTCGCCAGCTACAAAAATTCAAAGCGCAACGAACAGGACATTTCCGCCGTCTGCGCCGCGATTGCGGTAACAACCGAGCGCAGCGTGGTGACGCAGTGCCGCATCGCGTTCGGTGGAATGGCAGGAACCCCCCAACGCGCCAAGCGTGCCGAGCAGGCGCTCATCGGCAAGGCATGGAACGAGGCCACCGTTCGCGCCGCGATGGAAGCGTTGGCCCACGACTATTCGCCGATGACCGACATGCGCTCAAGCGCTGCCTATCGCATGCAAGTCGCACAAAACCTCCTGCTACGTTTCTGGCTGGAATCGCAAGGTGCAATTGATACCGTGAGGGTGTTTTGACATGAACGCCCCGGTCAACCCGACACAGCTTCAGATTGACGTATTGCAACACGCGGTGGCTGCGTCCACACAACACGAGTCGGCACATCTGCACGTCACAGGTGAGGCGATTTACACCGACGATATCGCCGCGCCGCGCGGCACCTTGTCCGCTGCGATTGGCTACGCGCCCGCCGCGCATGCCGTGCTGAAATCTTTTGATTTGAGCGCAGTGTGTAAATCGCCCGGAGTCGTAGCGGTCTATACCGCGAAAGATGTGCCTGGCGTCAACAATTACGGCGGCATCGTGCTTGACGATCCGATCCTCGCGACGGATTTAATTGAGTACCACGGTCAGCCCGTTATTTTGGTTGTTGCCGACACGCATCTGCTGGCACGCAAGGCGGCAAAACTTGCCAAATACGATCTCGAAATTCGCACACCGATCCTCTCGATCGATGACGCGCTAGCCGCAAAGAGCTACGTACTGGACCCTGTGGTTACCGGTCGCGGCGACGCCGAGGCAGCGCTCGCCCGTTCACCGCGTCGCATCAGCGGCACGACCGCGCACGGCGGACAGGATCACTTCTATCTTGAGGGCATGGTCGCAATGGCACATCCGGTGGAGGACGGTCAGATCGCCATTCAGTGCTCGACGCAACATCCGACCGAGGTGCAGCACATCGTCGCGCGGGCGATGGCGCTCCCAGACGCTAAAGTGCGGGTTGAATGTCGGCGCATGGGTGGCGGATTCGGTGGCAAAGAGTCGCAGCCGGCGCTGTTCGCTTCGCTGTGCGCGATTGCAGCCAAGCGACTCGGGCGCAGCGTGAAGCTGCGGCTGGATCGCGATGACGACATGATTATCACCGGCAAGCGGCATCCGTTTCAGTTCGAATACGAGATTGGTTTTGATGATGATGGGCGCATTCTTGGCGCGGATTTGATGCTCGCATCCGACTGCGGTTATTCCGCAGATTTGTCGGGTCCAGTGAACGCACGCGCGATTTGTCACGTCGACAATGCGTACTACCTTCCGCATGTGCGCATCCGCAATTTTCCATGCAAGACGCATAAGGTTTCGAACACCGCGTTCCGTGGTTTTGGCGGGCCGCAGGGCATGTTCTTGATTGAGCATGTGATGGATGAAATTGCCCATGTGCTTGGCAAGGATCCACTCGATGTGCGCAAGCACAATTTGTACGGTTTGACCGAGCGAAACGTTACCCATTACGGACAGGTGGTAGACGACAATATCCTGCACGACATCGTGCCCGATCTGGAGCATCGATCCGACTATCGCGCGCGCCGCGCCGCATTGCGTGAGCAGAACAAAACAAGCCGCATCATCAAACGTGGCATCGCGGTGACGCCGGTCAAATTTGGCATTTCATTCAATGCCTCGCACCTGAATCAGGCTGGCGCGTTGGTCAATATTTATTCCGATGGCTCGGTGATCGTCAATCACGGCGGCACCGAAATGGGTCAAGGCTTGTTCACCAAGGTTGCGCATGTGGTGGCGCAAGAGCTGGGCATCGACATCAAACGTATTCGCGTGTCGACGACGGATACCAGCAAGGTGCCGAACACTAGCGCCACAGCAGCTTCCAGCGGCAGTGATTTGAATGGTATGGCGGCGAAGGACGCGTGTCGAACACTGCGTTCGCGCCTCGCGGACTTCGCGGCAAAAAAGTGGGATGTGGATGCGTCCGCTATTCGCTTCGTGAATGATGGCGTCGAAACGGAAACAGGCAGCGAAGTCAAGCGCTGGGGCTTCGCTGATCTGGTTCACGATGCATGGTTCGCCCGCATTTCGCTCTCCGCACAGGGTTTTTACAGAACGCCGAAAATTCACTGGGACCGCGACACTTTCAAGGGTCGTCCGTTCTATTACTTTGCGTATGGCGCTGCCTGCGCGCAGGTCGCAATCGACACGCTCACCGGTGAATTGAAGGTCGAGCGCGTTGACATCCTGCATGATGTGGGTCGCTCGCTCAATCCTGCAATCGACAAAGGCCAGATCGAAGGCGCGTTCATTCAGGGCATGGGTTGGTTGACCGGCGAGGAGTTGGTTTGGAACGACAAAGGTGTGCTCACCACGCATGCGCCGAGCACCTACAAAATACCAACTGCGGCGGACGTGCCAGAAGCATTTAACGTGTGGCTCGTTGAGAATTCACCCAATCGGGAAGACACGATTTATCGCAGCAAAGCCGTCGGGGAGCCGCCGCTGATGCTTGCGTTTGCTGTGCATCAGGCGATTCGGGATGCCGTGAGCTCGGTTTCTGGCTACCAGCAGAGCGCTCAGATTGCAGCACCGGCCACTGCGGAGGCGATTTTGAATGCGGTGATGCAAGCGCAGGCCACGTGCTGACTCCCGGAGCACATCTTCTGGATTTGCTCGATCGCAGCGAGCCTGCGATATGGATCTGCATCGCGCGCTCCGCGGGCTCGGTGCCGCGCGAGGCTGGCACCACGATGATCGTCACTGCTACGCACACGCTAGGCACGATTGGCGGCGGTCATCTTGAACTGCGATCGATCGAAGTCGCGCGAGAATTGCTCTCGCTCGGTGCGGCGACTGCGACGCGCAGGCACTTTCCTCTGGGGCCAGCGCTTGGGCAATGTTGCGGCGGCTCGGTCGATGTTGCTTTCCTGCTGATTGCGGACGCGGATCGCGATGACCTGGAGCGTTTGCGAACCCTGGAAGCTAACGGCGGCACCTACGAGATCGAGCGGCCTTTCGATACGGGCCACATGCTGAAACTGCCCATTCACTTTGACCCATGGACCGTCTGGGTGTTCGGTGCCGGACATGTCGGCACGGCACTGGTAACCGTACTGTCCACGCTGCCGTGCAGCGTGATCTGGGTTGATTCGCGCGACACGGCATTCCCGAAGATGTTGCCGGAAAACGTACGGGTGATTGAATCCGACGACCCAGCAGCAGAAGTGCGCGGCATTCAGACTGGTTCCGACGTACTGGTGCTCACGTATTCGCACGCACTTGATCTGGAAATCTGTATCGAACTCCTGAAACGAAACGACCTGGCCTATTGCGGCCTGATTGGCTCGGCGACTAAAGCGGCGATATTTAACAAACGCTTCGCGGCGCGGGGATTTTCTGGCACTGAGATTGCTCGCATCACCTGCCCGATTGGGCTGCCAACGTTGCGTAGCAAACATCCTGGTGTCATTGCAGTAAGCGTTGCCGCTGATCTTGCTGAAATGCGCGAAAAAGTAGAACGCACACGAACCACTACACAAGCCGAACGCAACAATGTCATATAGGCGTGCAACTGAGGGGAACATGAGTGAGCCAAATCGACGACCGAACGCCGCTTCGGCTTGAAGTCAAACATGTCAGCAAGCGATATCCGGGCATCATCGCTAACGATGACGTGAGTCTACTTGTGGCAGCGGGAGAAATTCACGCAGTGTTAGGTGAAAACGGCGCGGGCAAATCGACGCTCATGAAAATCATCTACGGCGCGGTGAAGCCAGACACCGGTGAGGTTTTGTTCAACGGCGAGCCCACCCACATTCGCAACCCACAGGAAGCACGTGCGCTCGGCATCAGTATGGTGTTTCAGCACTTCTCGTTATTCGAAACAGTGACCGTCGCTGAGAATATCTGGCTCGGCCTCGACAAGCGTTTCACGCTGGACGCTGTGCGACAAAAGGCAGCGCAAAAGGCGAAAGAGTACGGGCTTGACGTTGAGGTGGATCGACCCGTGCACTCGCTCTCGGTCGGCGAGCGGCAGCGCGTCGAAATCGTTCGAGCGCTGCTGACTGAACCAAAAGTATTGATTCTCGACGAACCGACTTCGGTGTTGACCCCGCAGGCGGTGCGCGTTTTATTCGTCACTTTGCGCAAGCTCGCCGCCACTGGCTGCAGCATTTTGTACATCAGTCACAAGCTCGATGAAATACGCGAGCTTTGCACCAATTGCACGGTATTGCGCGGCGGCAAAGTAACGGGTCATGTTGATCCGCGTAACGAAAGCAATGCCTCGCTGTCGCGCCTGATGATTGGCGCTGAGCCACCGAAGCTTCAGCATCGCGAAGTGAACACTGGAGCAGTCGGTTTGACGGTGAGGGGACTGTCGATTGAAGCGGAAGACCCGTTCGGCGTGACGCTCGACGCTATCGCATTTGAAGTGCGTGCCGGAGAAATTGTTGGTATCGCTGGCATCTCCGGTAACGGCCAACAGGAACTTTTGGCGGCGCTCTCGGGTGAAAGTGTTCGCGCCCCCAGCGGCAGCATCAAACTCTTCGGCAACGACATCGCCAGACGAAATCCTCGCACCCGTCGCGCTGGCGGCTTGCATTTCGTGCCCGAAGAACGGCTCGGACGCGGTGCGGTGCCGACGCTGTCATTGGCAGCAAACACGCTCTTGTCGCGCGCATCTGCTTTGGTCGGAAAAGACCCGATTGGATGGATTTCACCGAAACTGACGGCCAATCTGGCAAGCACCATCATCAAGGACTTCAACGTTAAGGCGAGCGGCCCGGATGCGGCTGCGCGAAGCCTGTCCGGTGGCAATTTGCAAAAATTTATTGTCGGACGCGAGATTGGAGCCAAACCGAAAGTCCTGATTGTGGCGCAGCCCACCTGGGGCGTAGATGTCGGTGCGGCGGCGCAAATCCGTGGTGCCTTACTCAAGTTGCGTGATGAGGGTTGCGCGCTCCTGGTGGTTAGCGAGGAACTCGATGAGTTGTTTGAAATTTGTGATCGCATGCACGTGATTGCCAAAGGGCGGCTCTCGCCTTCAGTCAAAACGAGTGATGCAACCGTCGAGAAAATCGGCGAATGGATGAGCGGGCTCTGGCAAACCGAGGCAAACATGATCGCAGCGGGAGCGCAGCATGCTTAAGCTTGAAGCGCGTCCACAGGCATCGAAATTTTGGGGCATTGCTTCTCCGTTGCTCGCACTCGTAGTCACCGTGGTCATCGGCGTGGCGATTTTCACGCTGATGGGCAAAGACCCGGTAAAGGGTCTGCTAGTGTTCTTCTGGGAACCGATCAAATCGGGCTATGCGCTGTCCGAGTTGGCAGTCAAGGCGACGCCGCTCGCCATCATCGCCCTGGGTCTGGCGCTCTGCTTCCGATCCAACGTCTGGAACATCGGAGCCGAGGGGCAGTTCGTGATCGGCGCAGTCACGGCGGGTGGCGTCGCGCTGCTGGCTGATCCGACGACTGGCCCGTGGATTATTCCGGCGATTTTGCTGGCAGGCGTGCTCGGCGGGATGCTGTGGGCAGCGATTGCCGCACTGCTCCGCGACCGCTTCAACGCCAATGAAATTCTGGTGACACTAATGCTCGTTTACGTAGCCGATCTGGTGCTGTCGTATATGGTTTACGGCCCATGGAAAGACCCGAATGGTTTTAATTTTCCGCAAACAAAGACCTTCGAGAAAGTCACACAAATTCCCAAGTTGTTCGCGGGGACACGGATCAATATCGGTCTGCTGATCGCGCTGTTTGGCGTGGCAGGCATGTGGATTTACATGTTCCGTACCTACGGCGGATTTCAGTTGCAAGTGGGCGGCCTGGCACCGGCAGCGGCGCGATACGCTGGCTTTTCATCACGCCGTGCTTTGTGGACTGCGCTCTTGGTTTCGGGAGGGGCGGCGGGATTGGCGGGGGCGCTTGAAGTCGCTGGCCCAATTGGGCAGCTCACCCCTTACGTGCCGGCGGGTTACGGCTTTGCTGCGATCATCGTGGCATTCGTCGGACGCCTGAATCCAGTCGGCATCGTATTTTCAGCGATCCTCATGAGCATGTTCTATATCGGCGGCGAATTAGCGCAATCGCGACTCGGTTTGCCGAAATCGTTAACGGGGGTGTTTCAGGGATTATTGCTGTTCACGCTGCTCGCTTGCGACACGTTGATTGCGTATCGAATCGTCTGGAAGTCAAGCAACGTCAAATCGGGGGCTCAATAAATGGAACAGTACGCACTGCTGATCGCCGCGACACTGAACGCCGGAACGGTACTCGCGATAGCAGCCCTAGGTCTGTTGATCAACGAGCGCGCTGGCATCGTGAACCTCGGCGCCGAGGGCATGATGCTGTGTGCCGCAATCGCCGGATTTGCCACGGTCGTCCACACCGGCAATGACTGGGTCGGCTTTGCGGCAGGTATGCTGGCAGGTGGCGTCTTAGCCGCGATGTTTGGTTATCTGGTGATCTGGCTCAATACCAATCAGTTCGCCACTGGACTAGCGCTGACGCTATTTGGAGCAGGGTTTTCGGCGTTCGCCGGAGTCAAGTACGTGCAGGAAAAAATGCCAGACCGTAGCAGCTACTCCATCCCTGGTTTGAGCGATATTCCCCTCATTGGTACTGCGTTATTCAAACAGCACCCGATGGTTTATTTCGCGATGGCGCTGACCGCATTCATCATCTGGTTTCTGTTCAAAACCCGTTCCGGTCTGGTGCTGCGCTCCATCGGCGAATCGCCTGAAGCGGCGCATTCGCTCGGCTATCCGGTGCGACGCATCCGGCTGGCTGCGGTGGTCGCAGGCGGCATGTTGTGCGGGCTGGCGGGGGCTTACCTGTCGATCATTTATACGCCGCTCTGGGTCGAGGGCATGGTGTCCGGAAAAGGCTGGATCGCGCTCGCCTTGACCACGTTTGCGACCTGGCGACCGCTACGCGTGCTGTTCGGTGCTTATCTGTTTGGCGGTGTCACGATGTTGCAGTTTCATTTGCAGGGGCAGGGCGTAGAGATTGCCAGCCAGTTCCTGTCCATGACGCCCTACGTCGCCACTATCGTCGTGCTTGCGCTGATCTCACGGAATCCCGCTCTTATTCGCATTAACATGCCAGCTTCAATCGGAAAGCCGTTCTATCCCGGCTCGTAGCGCGCATCCTGCTTACAATTTTCACTAACCTTTAACGTCAATCACATAGGGGAT
Organism: Casimicrobium sp.; assembly: GCA_039925745.1. Classification (GTDB taxonomy): domain Bacteria; phylum Pseudomonadota; class Gammaproteobacteria; order Burkholderiales; family Casimicrobiaceae; genus Casimicrobium. Next base: position 17,194 of record JBDSYI010000188.1, read on the forward strand.
CTGGAATGAACACGAAACGCACCCTGCTCGCAGCAGGTATCAGCGCGGCGCTTTTGGCCGTATTAGCCGGTTGCGGCAAAAAGGAAGAGCCAAAGGCTGCTGCTCCTGCGGCTGCACCGGCAGCCGCTCCCGCTAAAGTCGAACCGCTCAAAATCGCCTTTGCCTACGTCGGCCCCGTTGGTGATGGCGGCTGGACGTTTGCGCATGACAATGCGCGCAAAGCCGTCGAAAAAGAATTCGGCGACAAAGTCGTCACCAGCTTCGTTGAAAAAGTACCAGAGAGCGCCGACGCTGAGCGCGTATTCCGCGACCTCGCAGGTCAAGGTAACAAGCTCATCTTCGGCACCACGTTTGGCTACATGGAGCCGATGCTCAAAGTCGCGCCCGACTTCAAGGACATCAAGTTCGAACACGCGACGGGCTACAAGACCGCCGCCAATATGAGCACCTACGACAGCCGCACCTACGAAGGCGCCTACATGGCGGGCGTGATCGCAGGCAAAATGACCAAGACCAATACGCTTGGCGTGGTCGGCTCGATCCCGATCCCTGAAGTTATCCGCAACATCAACAGCTTCACGCTCGGCGCGCAAAGCGTGAACCCCAAGATCAAGACCAAAGTGGTCTGGGTGAACGAGTGGTTCAACCCACCGAAAGAGACCGAAGCTGCCACCGCGCTGATCAACGGCGGCGCCGACGTATTGATGCAAAACACCGATTCGCCCGCCGTCCTGAAGACAGCGCAAGAAAAGGGCAAACGCGCATTCGGGTGGGACAGCGACATGACCGCCTATGGCCCGAAAGCGCACCTTGGCTCGGCGGTGATCAATTGGGCACCGTACTACATCAAGACCACCAGAGATGTGCTTGACGGCAAATGGGCGTCCGGCTCGTCATGGTGGGGCGTGAAAGAAGG
>JBDSYI010000189.1:0-6418 GCA_039925745.1 Casimicrobium sp.
CCTTTTAGTTTGACGCCCATAGCTAGTTGGACCCACCCCTTCCCATCCCGAACAGGACCGTGAAACGATTTCAGCGCCAATGATAGTCAGCCTTATAGCTCGCGAAAGTAGGTCAGCGTCAAACTAATCCCCCCTTCTACAACGCCTCATCACTATTGATGGGGCGTTTTTCGTTTGTGGCCTTGTCAGATATCCGGAAGCTAGCACCACGCTACAATTGCTCCGATTAAGCGGCAGCTTCCAATAGGTAACTTATGACAAATGACCAAATCAGAGATGTTCAAAAGGAAATTGCCTCGGCGGTTTCTACGAATAGAGTCGTTCTATTCATGAAAGGGAGCCCTCAGTTTCCACAATGTGGATTTAGCGCTTCTGCCGTCAAAATTTTGTCGGAAGTGGGCGTAAAGGATTTCGCATTTGTCAACGTACTCGATGACAATGCGATACGCGAAGGCATCAAGCAATACTCATCGTGGCCGACCGTTCCGCAACTCTACATAGACAATGAGTTTATTGGGGGCGCCGATATTATGCGCGAAATGCACCAGTCTGGGGAGCTGGCTCAACTGGTGAAGTAATTCGCATTGGTGCCATTAGGTCAACGGCTTCATTGCGCGGTTCGCTTTCTTTACGCCAGTGACCTTTGTGAGCTCTAGAAGGCAACGTTCCAGCTTTGCCCGAGAACGCACGAGCATTGTGAACTCAAGCGTTGCGACGGAACCCGAAGAACCGTTCCGGGACACCGTGTTCACCGCGATAACGTTTATGTCGCATTCCGATATTACGCGAGCACAATCCGTGAGCAGTCCCTTCCTGTCGGACGACTCTATTGCGACTCGCACCGGCAAAGGTACGGCGAGCCGACTTGCCCACGATGGGACAAAGAGATCGTTAGAAGCTCGCCCTTCAGCTTTCTGGGAACAGCCGATTCTGTGAACTTTAACCCCGGCAAAAGACGAGATAGCAAGTATTTCATCGCCGAGAAACGGTTTACATGTATCGCAGTAACTGACCCCGCGGTTTAATTGACCATCAAGTAATAGCTGGCTGCGCGCGTCAATATTAGCCGCACCTGCAATCAGTGTTTCGGCACCCGCTCCGCGTAGAGCTGACGCCGCGGTGTACGCAGACAATTCGCCTGAACCTATTCGGTGCAATAGTTCCTCTACGTTAAAAGCACCCATCCCTTCAAGTAGGTCACTATGCCGCATCATGTTTGCAGCCACCTCGTGCTCGTCCATGCCAGTGGCCTCCCTGAGGAGTGTGCGGCCAAGATCCATGGCTTCTTGTCGCGCCATGTCTCGAAGCCATATACGAAGCTTCGCTCGGCTCCGCGGCGAGCGTAGTGCCGATTGCCATTCCGGTCGCGCCAGCACCGATTCGCCCGGAATTACCTCAACAATGTCTCCTGCAGATAGCTCTACCGTCGCATCCCGCAAGACACCATTAACTCGTACAGCCTTTGTTCGAAGGCCAAGATCGGTGTGGATCGCAAAGGCAAAATCGAGTCCTGTTGCATGCAAGGGCAGCGACAACCGCTGGCCTTTCGGAGAAAATACTGAAATTGCGGTGTGCTCAACCAACTCGCGCAGAACACGGGTAAATCCGCCAGGTTGTTCCAGAGTACTAGCTACTGCCACGAAATCATCGACATTGGCGCTGTCGCCCACCGCTCGCACCCAAGGTGCCCGCGCGACGGGAGGAAACAGGAAAATACATTCGGCAACGAGACCACGGCGGCCAAGCAGTACCTTCGTCGAAACAAAACCCTCAGAGGCATCTGCCGTGAAGCTGGCGGGGACAAAAACAAATTTGCTGTGCAATTCGCTGGTGCGTTTGTATGCATCAGCGATGGAATCGCAGTAGTTAAAAATGGCTGGAATCGAAAACAATGCTCTGTAAGCGCGGTCTTCGCGTAAACGTCTGAAACCGCGCAACATCGTTTCGTGCATGATGCGCGTGCCACCTGCGCGATCGACGTCGGAGAACACAGGAAAAATGCCCTCGAATATCCCAGCCAATCGCCGCGCATCAACTAAGAGTTTGTAGCGGCACCAGTTGCCAACAACTTTCCAACGCAAGGGATACAGCGACCGCAAAGACCACGATTCAAGCTCGGTGGCAACCCGATGCAAGCCGACGTATCGCGCCAACGGGAAAAAAACAGAATAAGTGTCAGCGGCAACCCGCCGCCGCTTTTCTGAACTAACGGCGCCCAACGTGCGCATATTGTGCAGTCGATCGCACAACTTAACCGCGAACACGCGCCAATCGCGACCGCCCGCTAAAACCAATTTACGAAGTGTTTCTTCCTTCGCAGATCCAACGTGGGCGTCACCAACACGATCAAGCTTAGAAACTCCATCGACGATGTGCGCGACCTGAGGACCAAACTGATTCTCTATGGATGAGAGCGAAGTCTCCGAATCCTCGACGACGTCATGAAGTAATGCGGCACAAAGAGCATCAGCGTCCGGTTCAATCAATTCGAACACTAAATCAGCAACAGCAAGAGGATGGGTGACGTATGGTTCGCCGGACTGGCGTAGCTGACCGCTATGAGCTACTTGAGCCAGCTCCCATGCCGCAGTTATCCGCGAGACATCGTCCGGGGAGAGAATCGCCGAGACGCGGGCAAAGAAGGCAGTCGCGTTAGGGGCGAGCCCCATAGTCTCCTCAGAGGCCGATGCGCTTCAAAATAGTCCTATCAATATTGCCGCTGGCAATTTCACGTAAGGCGACTACAACAGGTTTGTCGCGCTTACCGTCTTCAACAAGAGGCTGATGTCCCGCCACCAACTGCCGAGCTCGAGTTGCAGCAGCCAAAGACAACTCGAAACGATTGTCAATGTGATTCAAACAGTCTTCAACAGTAATGCGTGCCACAGTGTTCCCCAAAATATCGTTAAAAGCTCAACGTGAGATGCGATGAGATAACGAACTGAAATATTAATCTGACAAGATACCACACTTTTGAATGTGGATGACTATGACAATTTGAACGCATATCCTGAGCAGAACGCAATCAACGCTCAGTTCGCGAATGGAAAAAAACTGAAAGTTAGATGATGAATAGGGATGGCACTTGTGGCAGCAGTGCGGCCTTTCCGTGATGTATGCTCTATAGCATGGCGTACGTTGATACCGATATCGTTTATTTCTGGCTTCCAAAAAGGCTCGGCACAGCGCGTTCACCTTTGAAAAAGACATTGATCTTCACCAAAAAGGCTTGAGAAATGTCGGTTGTCGCTAATCGCGCGTTGCCGCAAGGCTACAAACTTCACAACTACCGAATTGACCGCGCAATCAGTCGTGGAGGCTTTTCTATCGTGTATCGCGCCGTTGATGACAACGGCACCGTCGTGGCGATAAAAGAATATTTGCCAAGTGGTTTGGTGTTGCGATCAGAGGGTTCTCGTGTCCACGCGAGTTCGATAGAAAACCTCGATTCATTTCGCTTTGGAATGAAGTGCTTTTTCGACGAAGGCAAGTCTCTCGCAACGATTAATCATCCGAACGTGGTTCGCGTGCTGAACTTTTTCCGCGCCAATGAAACCGTTTATATGGTGATGAAGTACGAACGTGGGCGTACATTGCAGCAATACATTCAAGGCAATCAAGGCATGTTGCCTGAGGGGCTGATCCGACACGTATTTTCGCGGTTGCTCACAGGATTGCGCGAGGTGCATTCTCGTCGCCTTTTGCATCTCGATATCAAGCCCGCCAATATTTACATTCGCACTGATGGTTCGCCGGTACTCCTCGACTTCGGTGCTGCTCGTCAGGTTTTGGCATCACGAGGTAGTCGTATGACACCCATGTACACACCAGGTTTTGCCGCCCCAGAGCAATACAAGGAGGGCGATTCTGATCGTTTGGGACCGTGGACCGACCTGTATGGTGTGGGCGCATCGCTTTTTGCGTGTTTCGCTGCGTTCGCACCGCAAGCTGCGGATAGCCGCCAAAAAGAAGACCACTACGTCGCAGCAACCAAACTGTGGGCTGGAAAGTATTCGCCGCGTCTACTCTCGCTGGTGGACGAATGCTTAAAGCTCGATCCGCTTCAACGGCCACAATCGGTCTATCAAGTCCAAAAAATGCTCCTTGCAGCCCCGGAACCCCTAAAGCAGACTTGGTTGACGCGCGTTTCGGTCCGCCTCGGGCTATCCGGAGGCGGCCGTAATCGTGTCTAAATTTCTCTTCAGAACGGCAGCGCTGAGTTTTCGGTTTGCGCCTTTTTTCAAGGCACAATAGTGGAATTCTCGATTTTTCAAGAAACGCGTCGCGGCGGACGGAAGGTCAATCAAGACCGCGTTGGCTACATCTACACTCGAGATGCGCTGTTCCTGGTTGTTGCTGACGGAATGGGTGGACACGTGGGCGGCGAAATCGCGGCTCATATCACCGTGCGCTTGTTACTGGAACGATTTGAGCAAGAAGCTAAACCAGTCTTGGCATCTCCGGTAATGTTTTTACAAAACGCACTGAAAGCGGCGCACAATGCGCTTGCCGATTACGCTCAACGGTTCAGGCTAGTGGATACGCCCAGAACCACATGCGTGGCGTGTGTGATTCAGGATGATGCTGCGTATTGGGCACATGCTGGCGACTCGCGCCTGTATCACGTGCGTCGGGGTTCACTGCTGGCGCGAACGCGTGATCATTCAAAAGTACAGTATCTACTTGATAACGGGCTCATTAACACGCTTGAAGCAGGCCGACATCCAGACCGAAACAAAGTCTTCAGCTGCCTTGGCGGAGCCTTTGAGCCTACGGTCGATTTCTCACCCCGTGTTCCCCTGCAGCCCAATGACCTGTTGATGCTTTGTACGGATGGTCTCTGGAGCGCCTATAGCGACGGCGAACTGGTATCTCGTATGGGGCAGGCCGAACTCAGCAAGTCGACGCCCGACGTGGTCAATGATGCTGAGAGGCGGGCGGGGGCGGACTGCGACAACTTAAGTATCATCGCGATGCGCTGGGCAGGAAGTGCTGGAGCATGGTCCGACACGATGACCACAACCCATACTGAAACATTGGCTATGGGTGAATTCAGCACCCAAATGGATCGGACCATAACGTTGGTCGAGCCCAGTACTGGCAGGCGAGCGCTTTCGGACGCGGAAATTGAGCTCGCAATCAAGGAAATTCAGGACACACTAAATCGCCATGGAAGTTCTTGAGCGGCTAGTTTTTTTAGACACCGAAACAACGGGGCTTGACCCTCGACTTGGTCATCGCATCATTGAGGTAGCCGCAGTTGAGGCAATTGGGCGCGAGTTGACCGGCAATCAATTGCACAGCTATTTGGATCCTGAGCGCGAGATTGACGCGGGAGCGACGGCGGTGCACGGTTTGTCTTGGGAGGATCTTCGCGACAAACCCAAGTTCGCCACGATTGCGGGCGACCTGCTCAAATTTATGTCCGGCGCCCGCGTCATTATTCACAACGCTGCCTTCGACGTCTCCTTTATCGATCACGAACTTGCGCGTTTACGTCAGCCGCCAATAGCCAAGCAGGCCATGACGATTACGGATTCGTTGTTGCTGGCAAGAGAAAAATTTCCAGGTAAGCGCAATTCGCTCGATGCACTGTGTGATCGGCTGGGCGTCAACAACGCGCATCGCAATTTGCATGGTGCGTTGCTTGACGCCCGACTGCTTGCAGAAGTTTATTTCGCACTGACACGCGGTCAAGGAACGCTTGAAATCGACGTGCAAGAAGTACCGCGAGTTTTCGAGAAGAGCTTTGTGACAGTAGATCCAAGTGCACTCCCCCTACCTGTCGCTGAAGTCGGCGTGACCGCTTTGGCGTTAAATACGCACGTTGAATATATGGCGCGTCTCGCCAAACAATCCGGCGTGAAACGCATCATGCACTAGGTGTTTGTTTCCGTTACGTAACGATACGCACCCTGATGCAAATGCCAGCCTAACTTGACGCGATAAATACATCACCCTGGTGCGGCGAAAAGCCACCATTTCAGACGACGCCGGAGACCAAGTTTGTCTCCCATTGAAAGGTCATTTTGGGGAGGAAGCTATGGGTTGTTACGGCGTTAGGCGTTAACAGATGTGAACGAGCGCTGCATAAGCTCCGCGTTTCGGCAGTAACGCCACATGACCGTCAAATTAAGCAAGCGGTAAGCGTCAGTTAGCGCACCAGCTTTCGAATGTTGTGACCTGCATCTGACAGGATCGCATTGATCGCGCCACTTTCTGCTCCCTTGCGCAAGTTTTGAGACAGTTACCGGCCTGCTTCAGATTTCCGATCACTGGCTCGATGTAATCGCGGCGCATGCGCTCTTGTTGGTTTAGCGTGCGACGCCTAATTTCCCACCCGAATTTCAAACTTTGGGACTGGCCAACGCACCTTTCTCGATGCCGCAGCCTCTGTAGCCCGGATCCGCGCACGCCT
>JBDSYI010000190.1:0-4515 GCA_039925745.1 Casimicrobium sp.
GCGTCATTTTCATCATTGGCCAATTGACGCCCCAAAGCAAAACGACAGCAACAAACAGCCAAAGTTCGCGACGGGCAATGACGGGCATGAACGGGAACTACCTTTTTCACAAAATGACCGCTACACGAGGGCTGGCGCAACAAAAGCCATAAAGTCGACTATTGGCTAAATGGCGCTTTAGCCCCTAAGTAAACGTGCTTTCAACGAAAAGCTGTGTCTAACAATCGCTCAGTGCAGGTGCACCGCGCCCGTTTCAGCATCCTCCGGCAAATGCGCATGCAGCATTTCGCCTTCGCGATTTGGGAAATGGGGAGCGCCGCAATCGTCGCAAAACTCCAGCGGCAATTGCTCTTCAAGCAGGATGATGGTGCCGACGTTTGCCGCACGCAACAGCGATTCAATTTCCTCAACCACCGGCGTGTCGTCGCCTTCATCCGACACCAGCGGCCAGACGCAGCCGTGCACCACGTCGTCATCCTCGCCAATCGCGAAACCGATGCGATATTCCTCCAGCCCGTTGCCCCAACAGCCGCCAATCACCGCTGTCAATTTGTCGGGCGTGACGTGCGTCACGGCCTCCAGATATTGCACCGAAGCGCCAATTGAATAAGCACGCGACGCCATGTCTGCATCGCGGCAAGCCGAGAAGAATGAGCGCGGCAACGTCAGCTCATGCGGAAAGCCCACCAACAGCGGCTTGATTGCGTTGCCACCTTGCGAACGCCAGATGCCAAGCGTGTTTTGTCGTGCTTCCTCTACCGGCGTTGTCGTTTCCTGCCAGGCATAAAACGGCTCGCCCTCAGTCACCTGAAACGCGCCAACAATCATGCGCATATCGCAGACCACATCTGGCGCATCTTCCACCGTCTTCGGGTCAATCGTCAGATGCGTGCGTTCACGAATCGCGGTGCCGAGGTTTTGTAGCAGTTCGCGCGACTCGCTGTAACTGTGTGGCAACTGATCGGGTGCAAACATAAAGTCCGCTAGCGCTATCTTTGCCTTTGACGAAAACACATGCGCTGACAACTGCACCGCGATGTTCTGTAACTGAGCTTTCGGGATCGATTTTGCGGGAATCTGATTGCGGCCCCACACCAGAATCGGTGCGCAAAACAACGTCACGCGCTGTGGCCCATGCTCGGAATCCAGCATGATCGATTCAGTGAGCGATTCCACCATATCGGCGAGCGCATCAAAGGTGGCGTCCGGCGCATCATGCGCCTTGTCGAGCGCGCGGTTGATCGCGTCCTCGTCGTTATTCTCAAGCTGCAACATTACGGCCGCCTCAAGCTCACGCTCCCAATACACGTCTTCTGCGCGGCTTTTGGATGATGCCAAGCCTTCGGCGAGACGCACCAACTGGTTGGCTTCACGGGCACCGCTCTTGCGGCGAAATGGGGCACGGGACATAGCTTCGATCCTTTGTAAGGAGTTCATTCTAAAGGGGGCAGAGCAGGGTAGACGCAGGTTGCCCCACTTACCCGCCGTGGCGTGCGAACGATGACGAAGCGCAAGGACGGCTTAGCGCAGGAAGTCGCCCGACCGCTCCGGTTGGTAAACCACTTTCAGAATACGAACCACGAGCAAGCCGCCACCGGGTTTTGGCCACGACATCTCGTCGCCTTCCCGCAAGCCCAGCAGCGCGCTGCCAACGGGGGCAAGAATTGAAATCTTGCTCGTATTGTCGCCAGCATCATTGGGATAGACCAGCGTCAGCGAAAATTCACGGTCGGACGATTCAACCTTGAACGTCACGGTCGAGTTCATCGTGACAACATCGGGCGGAATTTGCTGCGGTTCCACGATGTTTGCCCGATCCAGTTCGTCTTGAAGACTTTCCTTATCGGGAAACTGGTTGTTGCCAAGCGAATCGAGCATTTTTTCGAGTCGCACGGCATCGAGTGAAGATAGGGTGATGGGTGGACTTTTTTTCATCGTGAATCTGCCTCATAACGTGAAGTTGATGGTTTTGGGGTCGCCTGACGGATAGTTGAGCGGGTCGCTGCTTTTTCGCGCGTTGCGCTCGAACGCCGCGTCAGGAACGATGCCTGTCTAAGCGGAAATTGAAGAATGCAGATTACGCATTCAAAACGCCCGATTTAGTAATGATAGGTTGAAGTCGGTCTCGCGCACAAAAAAGCGTGCATGAACAATGACTTAGATCACTAAATCGCGGTGAAAGCGCGGTACTGGCTGGTGCTATTGGGCGCGGTGTTTACCCGGAAGCATGCGACGCAAGGTGTTGTCACGCAAAAAGTAGTGATGAAACAAGGCCGCCAAAGCGTGCACGCCAATCAAAAAGTAGCCCACATTCCCCGCTGTCTCATGAATTTCCTTGATTTGGCTGGAAAGTTCCTTGTTCTGTGCAGCGAGCGCAGGCAGCTCGAACCCAAAAAATGGAATGGGTTTGCCGGCAAGACTTAAAACCATCCAGCCGGCCAAAGGCAGAACCAGCATCAGGCCATAGAGCGCGAAGTGAACCGCCTTCGAGAGGCGTTCCTGCCATCGTGGCGCAGGTGGCTTGATGTCCGGCGCTGGTCCGCTGACAAGGCGCACCAACATGCGCAGCAAAACAAGAAAAAAAACGGACAATCCAAGCATGAAATGCCAGGTTTTTAGTGTGTCGCGAAGTTCATTGCCCTTGGCAATCAAGCCGCGCAGTTCGATGCAGGCATATACCGCAGCAATCAACAAAAGCATCAACCAATGCAAGCCGATTGATGCCGCGCCATAACGCTCAGAATTGTTTTTCCAGTTCATGATTGATCTCTATCCGTCAGCGTTGTCGTTTGCGGCGAGTACCTGCGTTAGGCCGTGCTTGCACGGAATATTCCAGCGAGCGCCGCGATAAGGAGCGCAAGGATGGGCAGCATCGATAGCGCGAAGCCGAGGGCGCGACTGTTTGGCGCCGCGACGTAGCTTCGCCAATAAATAATGCGCCCCAACAGGTAAACCGCTCCAGCGCCAGCCACATACGGCTGCGGCCAATATTTTCCAGCGATGTAAAGCGCGGGCAAAAATGCCACCATCAGCTCTAGCGTGTTCATCTGGACGCGGTACGCCCGCTCGAACATTTCGTTTCCCGACACAGCCGGTGCTTTGACTCCGTAGGTACCGCGGGCTCGACCGACCAGCACTCCGAAGAAGATCATTTGCAAAACCGAAAGTACAGCGACGAGATCAACGTAATTCATAAATATTGGCTAGTTGGAGAGAGCGGGATTGGTTCAGAAGTTTAGGTGAACGATCGCTCAAAGCATGCCCCCTAAACTTATGCTGAGTGATGTTACGCCGCGCCGCATGGCTTCCGGTTGATGTGAGTCATCAGCCGATGAGTAATGCGCCGACTCGCACAACGACGAAGCATGCGACGTATGCTTTTACGGCGTCGTTACGCTGCTGTGCGTCCGCGTTGCACTTCCGCAGCGAGACGCTCAAGGTTTTGCTCGTTTGCTACCGCTACAAACTGAGCGAGCCGGTCGTAATGTTCGACATCGTCAAAAGTTTGGCGCCACTTCACTTCGGTGCCGCCATCTTTCGCGAACAACTCCAAGGTGAGAAAAAAATGGGGACCGTTTAGATGCTCGATCTCGAACAATTGATCCGTCGTAATCCGGGTAAACCGGCTTTCGTTGGGATAGTCCGTTCCATCCGGGCCGTGCATCGTCATGAGCCAGTTTCCGCTGGGTTCGAACTCGTAGAGCCGAATAGTGTTGGTGAAGCCCGACGGCCCCCACCATCGGGCGACGCGCGCCGGATCACTCATCGCTGCAAACACCTCTGATGGGCTTGCGGCAATCACGCGACTGCGAATGTCGGAACGGGTTTCGATGGCTTCCATTGCATGTCTTTCTGGCGTTGTTGCGGAGGTTTGCGCCTATCGCTAGGCGTGCCGCATTCGCTAAAGTTTCTTGATGTCCCGATAGGACTGCAATTGCAAGGCGCGCGCCTTGACTATTTCAAGGCGATCAGCAGCGCGCATTGGGATGTACATAGTGCCGTCCTTGGTCTTGTACATCTCATCAATCAGCTTGAACTCGGCATCGCGATACAACATCCACTGCCGCTGCGCCGCACGAAGCGCATTCTGCTCGTCCGGTGAAAGCAACGGGACTAAATCCGTGTAGATGTTGTTCAGCTCCTTATCCCAACGAGCACTCGCGCCATTCGTGCAGTTCGTCATTCCGGCGGTGGTTGAGTCTGCGGCAATGCATTTGCTTTGATATTGATCGATAGGATGATCAGCCGCGCGGCATGCTGGAATTGCCATGAAAAACAGTGCGACGGACATAAAGGTTTTTGATTTCATATCTGGTCTCCGAAACTGCAATGGCTAATGTTCGAACGATTCAATGAAGGCTACTCACGATGCGGCGTCATCGCAGGTGAAACGCCAGGCCGACGCTCAGTGCGGAACAACGCGCGAAAGATTACCAGCACGAACATCGCCAAAAGGCAGATACCGCCCCACGCCAGCCACCGAAGGTACGACGGCGCACGCGCTTCTACGCGCGC
>JBDSYI010000191.1:0-10175 GCA_039925745.1 Casimicrobium sp.
CGTCAATCGCGGCGTAGCGCAGCTTGATGGCTTCGGAGAACTGCGCCTTCATGGCGTCGCGCTCAGCGTCACGCGCCTTGAATACGGCATCCGTATGCTTTTTGAATTCGTCCCACAGCTTTTGCTCATCCTTGCGACGCAAATGTGGGAGGCCCTCAGGACGCTCAGCGGCCCAACGGCGCTGCACAACAATCGCGCGGTCAGTGACCTCGCGTGACGGTGTGGCGCTGGCCAACTCTTGCGCTTCTGCGATGAGTTTTTTGCGACGTGCGATTTCCGGTTCGCGCGCAGCGTCTAAGGCGCCGTCAAGCTTGTGCAGGGCGACGTCGAATTTTTCGTCGAGCGCTTTCCACGCCGCATTGGCCACGCCACCGCCTTTTTTCCACTGATCAAACATCGCAGATTTGCGGCGCTCGATATCCACCCAGTCACGCGTGGCACCTTCTTCCAACGGCGCAGCGGCTTCATCGGCCAACGCATGTAAGGTTTCGATAATTTTTTCGCGGCCCGAGGCGTTTTCGTTACGCGCTTTGCGCAGCGTGTCGAAGTGCACTTTGGCAGGCGCGTAGGCTTCTTTACAAACCGCGTTGAACTTGTCCCACTTGGGCTTTGGCGCGCCGCCGTTTTTCTTGTCGAGCGCTTTCCATTCTTCCTGAATCGCGCGGATTTCTTTGGCCAACGGATCGGGGGCTAACTCTGCGCCTTTGAGTGCTTCCGCACGCGCCATCAGCACGTCGCGGGACTGTCCGTCGCTCCACTTAAGCCAGCTCTCCAGACGTTTGACTTCGCCGTCAAGCTCGTTGAGTCTTTGCTCTTCCAGCTTCGGAAAACGCTTTGCGGTGAACTGCTGAAATATTTTGGTCGCAGCGTGACGGGAGCCACGCACATCGCCTGCTGCGATCAGCTCCGCGAGCTTGGTCAATGCTTCGTTGGCTGCGGCTAAATCGGCCTCATCGGCGCGCGCAATGACGATGCGCTCAGGCTTCGGCGTCGCGGCTTTCTCAAGTGCTTGCAGGCGCTTCTCGAAGTGTTCGCGCGTTGTCGCGTCGGCTGTTGCGAGCCACGTTGCCCACCTGGTTTTCCATTCGCTGCTCGCTGCTTCGTAATCGGCAACCGCTTGCGTGTGCTCGGCAACCGCTTTGGCCTGATCGGCTTCCGCCTTAGCTTGTTCAGCGGCGACCGCGACCGTAGCGGCAGGCGTTGGCTCAACGACGGTTTCGGCCGTCGTTGCCACTGCTTCGGCAGCCGCTTCGTCACCGCTGGTTGCAACTTCAGGTGCCGGCGTAGCGTCAACGATATCCGCCGCGATAGGTGCAGCTTCTGCAGTGATAGCCGCGGCGTTCGGCGCGACGGCAGCCGCTTCCGGCACGGCAACTTCTGCGGCTGGCTCGACTACGGCTTCTGACGATACGGAGGGTGCTGCGGCCTCTGCCGACGTATCAGCAGCGGCCACAGATGGCGCAGTCTCAACCTGCGTCAATTCCACCGTCGCCGGTTCAACTCGTGCTGGCCGCGCTTTTTTCGCGGTGGCAACGCGCTCAAGACGCGGGGGACGAGCGGGAATGGACGCCAGCAGCGCTTCGCCAGCCGCATTACGTTCACGTGCTTGCTGCTCTACAGCAATGGACGCGTGCACCTGCTGCAGCTGTTGCGCAAGCCCAGCGTCGAGCACTGGCGAGCTTTGGGCTTGGGTTGCTTCTGTAGCGAGTGCGTCCAACTCCTCAGGACTCATCTCTCCGGCTTTCTTGCCTTTGAGTGAAAGTCCTGCCACTTGCATGGCGAGCGCTTCGTGCATACGGCGCGCGACGGATTCATTCTGCATCTTGCGCTGCAAACCTGCGAGGAGCGTGTCAAAGCGAACTTTGCGCTCACTATCGACGGTGAGCTTCGCCCAGGCGCGTTGGGTATCGACCAGTCGCGTCAAAGGCACTTCGTCCGCCTCGGACCAACCCTGCAATTGCGCGAGCAGCACGTCGGCTTCTTGCGACGCCTTGTCATGCGTTTGCAGATAGAGCACTCGGTCATGGCAGGCTTTGCCGATTCGTTTGTCGTGATCGCGCCAGTAAAGATGCAGCTTGTCGAGCAGCGCCACATCACTCGTCGCAGTGATCGCGTCCATTTTGGCGCCGACGGGCGCGCTGCTGGCGAGCCAGCCAGTCAAGTCGCCAGCGGCGACTGCGGCGGCTGCTGTTTTCCATGCCGCCGAGGAATCCTCGCGCACAGCTGCGGCAACGACTACCAATGGCAAGTCAGCCTCAGGCGCGCTGGTGGCCACCAGTGTGCCCCAACGGGCGGCAGCAGCGGCCTGAACGCCGGCGTCCGCGTCAGCAAGCGCGCTCTTCAGCGTTGCCACGCTAATCGTGCGGCCGAGCGCGGCGAGGCGCACGCGCATGTCGGCATCGCTGGTCGCGAGCGTATGGAGGGCGGGGTCTTCTGCTGCAAGGTCTGCAACAGCGGTCAGCCGTTCGTCGGCGTTCGAACTCTGCCATTTTGGCGAGCCCGAGAAAAGCGATTTCAGCACAGTGATTATTCGTTCGTTGAGTCGAGCCGTAGATTTTAGGCGTGTTGGCAAACTGACGCTCACCCATAGAATCCATCCGTGATGGGCGCCTCTAAAAATTCATTTATAGGGATGCAGTGCAAGGCGCGCGGCGCGCAGCAACCGGAATGTACGTTGTGCGTACATGAGGATTGCGAGCACCGAGCAACGCCGCAATGCGCCCTGGAAATGAATTTTTAGAGGCGACCTGGTGAATTCTGATCTTGCCCGTATCTTTGGCCCCGCCGGGCAACTAGCCGCCGCCCACCCCAATTTCCGCTCGCGAACCCAGCAGGTTGAGATGGCGGAAGCCATTGCCGAAGCCATCGCCGACAACGCCCAGCTCATCGTTGAAGCGGGCACCGGCACCGGAAAAACCTTCGCTTACCTTGTCCCGGCGCTGCTCTCTGGTGGCAAAGTAATCATTGCTACCGGCACGAAAACGCTGCAGGATCAACTGTTTGACCGTGATCTGCCGAGGGTGCGAGCGGCGCTGCAAATTCCGGTAGAAACGGCGCTGCTCAAGGGTCGCAGCAATTATGTTTGCCATTACCACCTGAACCGGACGCGCAGCGAAGGGCGCTTTACGGCGCGGGAGCACATCTCTCATGTGCAGCGCGTCGCCGCCTTCGCCGAGCGCAGCTTGACCGGAGATCGTGCCGATTGCGAAACGGTGCCAGAAGGCTCGCCCGTGTGGCCCTTGGTCACGTCAACGCGAGAAAACTGTCTGGGTAGTGACTGCGCGCATTACAAAGAATGTTTTGTGATGAAAGCGCGGCGCGACGCGTTGACTGCGGACATCGTGGTGGTCAATCATCATCTGTTGTTCGCTGATATCGCGCTTAAAGACGACGGGTTGGGCGAGCTACTTCCCGCGTGTAACACCGTCATCATCGACGAAGCGCACCGCGCGCCCGACGTTGCGACCGTGTTTTTCGGCGAATCGACCAGTATGTTGCAGCTCACCGAACTCGCGCGTGACGCCGAGCTGGAGCAGCGGCGAAAGGCGAGCGATGCGCGTGATTTGCTGGACGCCGCGCAAGCGGTCGGAATGGCCGCAAGAGCCGTGCGCCTTGGCTTTGACGCGGGGACGGGCAAGCATTTGCGCGTTGATGCGCTGACGCGGCGCGAGTTTGTTGACGCGCTGGATCGGTTGGTCGAAGACACTAGCACGTTGGCTGACGAAATCGAACGTTATGAGGATCGCAGCGAGGAAATGCCGGGGCTCAAGGCCCGCGCTACGGCGGTTGCCGGGCGGTTAGCAGATTGGCGCGATGATTCACGGGGCGATCTGATTCGCTGGGCCGACGTGTCTGCGGGCGGATGGCAGCTTCACGCGACGCCGCTGTCGGTCGCGGAAGTCTTCAAAAAGCAAACGGAATCGGCGGCGCGCAGCTGGATATTTACCAGCGCTACACTCTCGGCCGGCGGCGATTTCTCGTTGTTTGCCCGGCAATTGGGCCTCGACGCCACAAAATCGAAATCCTGGGCAAGTCCGTTCGACTACGCGACCGCGGGCCGCACCTACGTGCCGCGCAATCTGCCGCCACCGAATTCACCGGAACACACCAAAGCGGTCATCGCTGAGGCGCTGGAATTGGTGGCGCTGTCCGGCGGACGTGCTTTTCTCCTGTTCACCAGCTTGCGTGCGTTGCGTCAATGCGCCGAAGTGTTCCCTAGTTTGCTCAAAGAGCGCGACCTTGATTTCCCGGTGCTCACGCAAAACGAAGCGCCGAAAGGCGAGTTATTGCGCCGATTCCGCGAATTGGGAAACGCCGTGCTGATTGGTTCGCAGAGCTTTTGGGAAGGCGTTGACGTCGCGGGCGATGCGCTTTCGCTCGTGGTGATCGACAAACTGCCATTCGCGCCGCCGGACGACCCGGTGCTCGCCGCGCGCATGAAGCATCTTGAAGAAGCCGGGGGCAGTCCGTTCATGGACTGGCAGATCCCGCAGGCGGCGATTTCGCTGAAACAGGGTGCGGGACGATTGATTCGGTCTGAGACCGATCGCGGCGTACTCGCGATTTGCGACGACAGGCTCGTTACAAAGGGCTATGGGCGGATTCTGCGAGCCAGTTTGCCGCCAATGCCGTTTACGAGAGAGCGCGCCGATGTGGCGGCGTTTTTCGACGCGCAACGAGCGTGGCGACAATCCGATCATTCAATAACTGAATAGCCAGAATAACTTAACAACTTCGCTATAAAACGACTGCTACACCCGGGTTAAAGCTTGTTTTTAGCGAAAGTCGATTATTGGCTTTTTGCAACGCCAGCCCCGATAAAATAGGGGATTCAGCAAAAAGCTGATAGCTCGAACGCTCTACCAGAACTTCCACCAAGCTGAGCCGGACGTAACAGCCGCCTGCTTGTACGTCGAGCGGTAGACGCGCTCGGTATCCGTCGCAAGCTGAGTATTGCCCATTGCCTGATAGCTCTGCACCATGATGCGCAGTGCCTCTTCGTTGGCGGGCGTGTTCGGGAAATTAGTCAGGCAGTTCTGAGCACGGTTGATGGCCGCCTGATAGGCGCCGCGATTGAAGTAATAGCGGGCGATGTGTGCATCATTTTGCGCCAAAGCATTGACCAGATAGCGCAGGCGAAGGCGAGCATCACCCGTGTATTTGCTTTGCGGAAACTTGTCGACCAGCGTTTTGAACGTGGCATAGGCCTCGCGAGCAGACTTTTGGTCGCGTTCCGACAAGTCTTGTGTGGCGATGAACGACAGCAGGCCCAAGTCTTCAATGAAATTGGCTAAACCCTTGATGTAGTAAGCGTAATCGACGTTTTCATGATTTGGGTAGAGCTTGATGAAGCGGTCGGCTGCCGCAATTGCCTGAGCGCGTTCACCCAGCTTGTACTGGGCGTAGGCGGTGTCGATAATCGCCTGTTGGGATTGCACGCCATACGGGAAGCGTGATTCGAGCGTTTCGTACAGCTTGACGGCTTCGGTGTAATTGCCGGCAGACAGCGCCTCTTTGGCGCGCTTATACAATTGCTCTACGCTCTGCTTTTGCGGGTCTTCGGTTTTGCCGAACATGCCGCTCATTGAGCCGCACCCGGACAACAGCACGCTCGCCAAGAGCATGAAAACAAGACTTTGTACTTTAGCGGCTAGGCGCATTGCTTTTCCTGAGGATCACATCGAAACATCGAACACAAATTGGATTATAGGTGGCGAAATTGGACGCGACAGGGTTGTCGCGACTAGGCTTTGGCTATGACTCAGGAAATCACGATTCCGTTCTCGTTGTCGGGCGTCCGGCTGGACGGGGCGCTGGCGCAGCTTTTTCCGGAGCATTCGCGTAGTCGGCTGAAAGCGTGGCTTGAGGAAGGCCATGTGACGGTAGATGGCGAAGTTCTGCCGGGCAAGACCAAGCTGGAAGGCGGCGAAATCCTCGTCGCCAACCTGCCGGAGCCAGAAATTCAGACTGAAGCGTTGGCCGAGGACATCCCGATCAGCGTCATTTTTGAAGACGAACATTTGCTGGTGATCAATAAACCGCCAGGTTTGGTTGTCCATCCAGGCGCCGGCAATCGCGAGGGCACTCTCCTGAACGCGCTCTTGCATCACGCGCCGCAGTTGGCGAACGTCGCGCGTGCAGGAATCGTGCATCGGCTCGATAAAGACACTAGCGGCGTGATGATGGTTGCCAAAACTGCGCTGGCGCAGACGCATCTCGTGCGTCAGCTTCAGTCGCACAGCGCCTCGCGGGAATACGTGGCGCTGGTGCACGGCGAGGTGAAAAAAGGCGGCACCGTCGAGAACATGATCGGCCGTCACCCGAAAGATCGCACGCGTCAGGCGGTCGTAGTGTTCGGCGGCAAAACCGCGATAACGCATTACAAAGTGCGCGAGGCGTTTGGTGGCCCAGCGCTTAAGGGACGGCACTACACGCTTCTGGAGTGTCAACTGGAAACCGGGCGTACGCACCAGATTCGCGTTCACCTGTCAAGCCAGCAGCGCCCGCTGGTGGGTGACGCGACTTACGGCAAGCGAGGCGACGTGATGTTCGGTCGTCAGGCGCTGCACGCGTGGCGATTGACGGTTATTCATCCGTTTACGCGCGAGAAAAAGCGCTTTGTCGCACCGATGGCGATGGACATGAAAAACCTGCTGAAAGGCCTGCGTGCTGAGCGCGATAATTTGCCGGAGGAAGACGACTTCGATGATGATTTCGAGGAAGACGGCAATGAGTTCATTTATGTGCGTGATTAGCGTTTTGTGGTTCAGCTAATTCAGCCTGATTGGGCGGTACCGCCGAACATTCACGCAGCGATGACCACGCGGCGAGGCGGCGTGAGCCTAGCGCCGTACGACGCACTAAATCTCGGTTACGCAACAAAAGATGATCGCGCTGCGGTCACGGAAAACGAGCGCCTGACGGCCCACGCGATGGGTGTTGAGACCGGGGCCATTCGTTGGGTTTACCAGGTTCACGGTGTTGCCGTGCATCACGCAGAATCATTGCCCCCCAATGTGCCATTGGGCGCGACAACGGTGACCGGTGACGCCATCGTGAGTCACACGCCGGGCCTCGTTTGTGGGATCAAGACTGCGGATTGCATGCCCGTCTTGTTCGCCGCGCGCGACGGGTCGGCGGTGGGCGCGGCGCATGCGGGGTGGCGCGGGCTTTCCGCCGGCGTGCTTGAAAACACGGTGACCACAATGCGCGCCGATCGAGGTGAAATCGTCGCCTGGATGGGCCCGTGCATTGGGCCCAAAGCATTCGAAGTGGGCGAAGACGTTCGCGAAGCGTTCATCAAGCACGATGCCCGCGCTGCTGCCCATTTTTCGCCGCGCGCAACGCCTGGAAAATTTCTCTGCGATATGTATTCAATTGCGCGATTGCGACTCGCCGCGATGGGTATTGTGCAAATCACGGGTGGTGACTATTGCACCTATGATCAACCCGAATTGTTTTTTTCGCATCGTCGCCACCCGCTGACTGGGCGCATGGCCGCTTTTGTGTGGATCGACGCGCGCAGGGATACCACTTAGCGCGGGTCCGCCATTCTCCGTGATAATTCCCGCATGCCGCAAACTGATGTAATCAAACGCACAAGTCCTGCGTCGCCTCCCGCCCCGGTCGAACCGCCGGCTGACACGTTGGCCTGGATCGAGGCGCGGGTGGGGCATGCCGCGGCGTTGCGCGGCGCGGCCTCGGGCGAGTTGTTGCAAAGGCTTCGACTGGATGCCGACTGCGTAATCGCGGCCCAGCTCACCGCATTGCCTGCAGATGCGGAGACCGAAGCGGCAGTGCTAGCAACATTTGGCCCCGAAATATCCAGTCTGGTTTCTGGCGTGCACCGCATGGCGACCATGCAAGGTCTTTCGAAGCAGTTGGTCGTACCGACAACTCACGCTATAGCTGTCGAACAGGCGCAACAAACTGAAGCCTTGCGAAAGATGCTTCTGGCGATGGTCGATGATGTACGCGTCGTGCTAATCAAACTTGCCGAACGGCTGGTGTCGCTGCGCACAGCAGCGCTGTCGACCGAAGCACGGCGCAACGAAAGCGCGCAGGCTGAAGCGCGCGAAGTGATGGACGTGTTTGCACCCCTGGCCAATCGCCTGGGTGTGTGGAACATCAAATGGGAGCTGGAGGACTTGTCGTTGCGCCTGCTTGAGCCGACGCAGTATCACAGCATTTCTCGCTATCTCGACGAGACACGCATCGAGCGCGAGGCCTATATCGACACCACAAAAGCGGTGTTGCGCGACGCGCTTGAGAAAGCCGGTATCGCTGGCGAAATCACCGGTCGCTCGAAGCACATCTATTCGATTTACGACAAACTCAAGCGGAAGCGCTGCGCGATTGAAGAGCTCTACGATATTCGCGCGTTGCGGGTGATTGTTCCCGAAGTTCGCGACTGTTACGCAACGCTCGGTATCGTGCACAGCATGTTTCAGCCGGTACCGGGCGAGTTTGATGACTACATCGCAAAGCCGAAAGCGAACAACTATCGCTCGCTGCACACCAGCGTGATCGGGCCGCACAATCGTGCGCTTGAAGTGCAAATTCGTACCCAGGACATGCATCAGTCGAGCGAATTTGGTGTCGCTGCACACTGGAATTACAAGGAGGGTGGACAGGCGGCACGAGATGCCAGTTTTGCCGCCAAGATCGCGAGCCTGCGTCAGGTTTTGTCGTGGGGTAGCGAGGTTAGCTCGCCGGGTGAACTGTTGGCGGGCTTCAAGTCATCGCTGTTTGATGAGACGATTTTTGTCTTGACGCCGCAGGGCAAGATCATCGATCTGCCCAAGAATTCGACGCCGATTGATTTTGCCTACGCGGTGCACTCGGGGCTTGGCCACCGATGCCGTGGTGCCAAAGTGGACGGCATGATGGTGCCGCTGACGACGCCCCTGAAAAACGGACAGCGCGTTGACGTCATCACAGTGAAAGAGGGCGGACCGTCGCGTGACTGGCTTAATCCGGACAACGGGTATTTGCACAGCAGTCGGGCGCGCAGCAAGGTGCGGGCATGGTTCAACACACTCGATTCGCAGGAGACGCTAGCGCACGGTCGGGCGGTGGTCGAAAAAGATTTGCAGCGGCATGGCCAGACAGCACTTGGTCTGGAAAAGCTCGCACACGAGGCTGGCTTTAGGTCGAGCGATGAGCTGTTCGGCGCCGTGGGGCGTGCTGAGCTGAATACGCGCGAACTCGATCTCGCGATTCGCAAGGCGGCGGGGCTTTTGGACGCGGTGCCGGAACCGGAGAGCCGTGGCGAAGTGCACACCAGTCGCAGCAGAGCGAAATCGGGCAGCGGCGGCATTCTTATTGTCGGCGTGGACAAGTTAATGACTGGTCTCGCCAGGTGTTGCAAGCCGGTGCCGCCTGATCTGATCGTGGGCTTCGTCACGCGGCTCAAAGGCATCACGATTCACCGCCATGATTGCAGCAACGTCAATCGTATGCTGGAAAAAGAACCGGGCCGCATCATATCCGCTGACTGGGGTGAGGCGGCGCAAAATGACTTGTTCAGCGTGCAGATCGAGGTGATGGCGAGCGACCGCCAGGGTCTGCTGCGCGACATCTCGGATGTGCTCGCACGCGAAAAAATCAACGTCACCGCAGTGAAAACTCTGTCGCGTGATTTCATGGCGAAAATGAAGTTCACGGCCGAGGTAAAAAGCCTTGATCAACTTCGTGGTGCGCTGGTGCAGGTGATGCAAGTGAAGGGCGTGCAAAGCGCGCGCCGGAGCTAACACAATAAATTTTCAAGGAGAACGAATATGAAACACGTTGCGAACAAATGGCTGGCAGTGGCGCTGGCGAGCATTGCGATTTCAGCTTATGCGCAGTACCCAAATAAGCCAATCAAGATCGTGGTTCCGTTCCCGCCGGGCGGCACGACCGACATCCTGGCGCGTGCCGTGGCTGCCGACTTGCAAAAGTCATTAGGGCAGCCGGTGATCGTCGACAACAAGGCGGGCGCGGGTGGAAATATTGGCTCTGATTACGTGGCCAAGTCCGCGCCTGACGGCTACACGCTGCTCATGGGCACGGTCGGCACCCATGCAATCAACGTGTCTCTCTATCCAAAAATGCCGTATGACGCGGTGAAGGATTTCGCGCCGGTATCGCTGGTGGCGGGTGTGCCGAACGTGCTGGTGGCCGCGCCGAATTAC
>JBDSYI010000192.1:0-22609 GCA_039925745.1 Casimicrobium sp.
GACGTGGGTTGTCGGCCTTGGAGTCCTGATAATCGTCGGGATCATGTGGCTTAGCGTCAGCCACATGGGCGCAATTTTGGCGCTTGCCCCAAGGATGCCGATCAACGCACCGGTCAGATACGATAAAGCGATCAAGGCACTCGACGCCTGCACTGATGAGCTTATCCGGTATTACGCGCTGGGTGACGCTGCCATGTGGAGCGTTGACGTTGGCAAACTTGACGACGCAGAGCGCTACGCAAAGGAATTGCTGGCCCTAAACGAAAAAATGGGTCGCGACTGGAACAACGGCAACGCGATTCACAAGGGCCACAGCGCCTTGGGCCGCATCGCGATCAAGCGCGGTGATGTGGCCGAGGGGGAACGCCAATTGGCACTTGCCGCGACCTCTAAGGGCTCGCCGCAAATGGATACGTTTGGCCCCAATATGTCGTTGCCGCGAGACTTACTTGCCACTGGCAAGCCGTCGGCCAAGGCGGTTGTTCTCGCGTACTTCGATCATTTGCCGACATTCTGGACGATGGACGGAGGCGCAATTTCCGTTTGGCGAAACGATGTTGAGCATGATCGCGAACCGAATTTCGGTAGTCATTTGCTTTTTTAGCAGCTTCTCCTGGTAACAGCTTTTTCGTGAAGTCTCTATTTAACAGGGGCTAGCGTGGCAAATTTTCTAAAGTCGACAATACAACTTTTTCCGCTATAACCCCCGTAAAAAAGCGCTGACAGCACAAAGCTGTCAGGGCCGGATTGCGTTTAGGTCGTTGCGTGCAGAGTTCTGCCACTGCACCAACGTGTCGCCAACGGCTAGTAATAGCGTGTAAATTGGGGCCACGGTGCCAATGGCGCCAGGCCATCGTCTTTCACCGAATAGGTGTTCACGTGCTTTGGGTTTTCGTCAATCATCCAGTCCGCACGCCCTTGCGCGGCGAGGATGTCGTTCATCACGCGGGGGTCGCGGCACGCCGTCGCCCACATCTTTCCGTCAGAACGCGTTTGCTGGGCGTGTTTTGAGTGTTCAGCGAACCAGTGCTGCATCGCGCGGGTGCCGCGAAAAATCAGGCGTGCCAGCAGGCCGAACGTGGTGAGCGCGACGATGGTCAGAACCGCCCACTCGACGGCGAATCCAGTTTGCGCCGCGTCAAGTGCGCGCTCGGTCATGGTGACAACGGCCATGATGGTGACGGCGAGCACGTAGGTTGGCAAGCGCTTTGCCGCAAACATTTCAGAAAAGATGCTTTTTGCGGCGGATGCGCCGTTGATAAAGCGATCCATGCCGTCGTGGGAGGTGGGGAAATGGGTAGCCATGATGTGTGTCCTTTTCTTATAAATCGTCCTCTGGGTAAGAAGGCGACCTCTGCAATTTAGGGTAGTCCCTGATATATTGCAAATTTATATTAGTGATTAATTCTATTCACTTAAATGATAGAAGGGCTGCTGTTGTGCAGAGTTTCCGTTCGTTAGATCTCAATTTGTTGCGTGTTTTCGACGAGGTCATGGCCACGCGAAACACGACGCGAGCCGCAGAAAACCTCGCGATGACGCAACCTGCCGTGAGCAATGCGCTGCGTCGTTTGCGCGAGGCGCTGGGCGACGAATTGGTGACCCGCGCCGGCTACGGAATCGCCCCGACGCCCAGAGCAATCGCTCTATGGCCTGTGGTGCGTGACGCACTTGCCTCGTTGCAGGCAAACATCACACCCGACACGTTCGACCCATCCTCCTCCAAGCAGGGTTTCGTGCTCGCGATGGCCGACGCCACCGCCGCGATGTTGATTCCGCGGCTGATTCGCCACAGCGAAAGCAACGCACCCGGCATCACCGCCCGCGTGCTTCCGCTCACCACGCGCGACCCCCGCTCGCTGCTGGAGGACGGGGAGGTTGATCTTGCTGTCGGCTACTTTCCGGCGTTGGTCGCGGCGATCAACCTGCAAACCATGCAAACCGGCAATCCCGATAGCCTGTTTCACACGCAGCTTTACAGCGGCGAGTATGTCTGCGTGATGCGCCGTGATCATCCGTTGGCGCTGGATTTGGTGAACGCGCCGCTCACACTGGACGCCTATTGCGCCGCCCATCACCTGCTGGTGAGCTTTTCTGGGCGCCCGTTTGGCTTTGTTGATGAAGCTTTGGCAGCGATCGGTCGGTCGCGCAGGGTCGTGCTCACAGTGAATCAGTTCTTTACTGCGGGACGAGTCGTCGCCGGTTCCGATTTGCTCACCGTTTTGCCCAGGCACTTTTTGCCTTCAACCGGCATTAGCGACGAGTTCGCTGTCGTCAATTTGCCGTTCGACGTGCCGCCAGTTCGCGTCGATATGGTCTGGCATCGCCGAGCCCATGCAGTGTCAGCGCAGCAGTGGTTACGAACGGCGGTGAGCGACGCCGCAAAGCTAGCGGTGGCAGCGGTTCATGCGTAATTTACGCGGACGCAAGTGAGTGATTTCCATGTTTTTTCGCCGCACGCAGGCAAATTTAGTACGTCGTAGTCACGCCCAAAAACAAACTCCGACCAGGCATCGGCGCAAATTCCTTGAGAAACGACGTATGCACGCGAATATCGCGATTGGTCAGGTTTTTGCCGAGAAGGTAGAACTCTGCGCTGCGGCTGTTGGCAAATGCCATTCGATAGCGCAGCGATGCATCCACACGCGTATAGGCGGGCGTACTGGTTTCGAACGAGGCAATGCGATCCTGCTCGAATACGTGGGTTGCGCCAAGGTCGGCATACCATGCGTCATTCGCGCCACCGCGCCAGGTCAACTTGCCGCCGATTCTTGACGGGCTGATGCGCGGCAAATCGCTGTTGTTGTCGCTCACGATGACACCGCGCACGGTGTCGGACATTGCGCTGAACCCGAAGCCCTGAGTCGGCGCATAACCGAGCGAAAGTTCAGCCCCCGTTAAACGTGCATCGACGTTTTTGAATTCGCGTTTGAGCAGCTGGCCATTGGTCACGATTTCACCTGCGGTATTGACGTGATCGGCGACGCCGTCGCCGTTGTCATCGACACTTGCACCGTAGATGAAGTTCGTCACGCTGTTGCGAAAAATAGAAGCGCGCACGCTCCACGCGTGGCTCTGCAGTTTGTAGGCGATGTCGATATTTTGTGAGCGTTCTTTGGCGAGATGCGCGTTGCCGAGGTCGTAGGTAAGCGTCGCGACGTGTGCGCCCCTTGAGTACAACTCTTCAATGGCCGGTGCGCGTTCGGCATGGCTGTAGGACGTGCTGATAGCGCTTGTGCTGTCGAGTTGAAATTGATAGCCAATTGAGCCACTCATCAAAGAGAAGCCGCGCCTGGACAGCGAAGCACTGACATCGGGCGAATGCGAAAGGCGCTCGAACCGCCCCCCTATTTCAACGCGGCCGAGGCTGAATTTTCTCTCGGTCACCGCGAAGAGGGCGCTACTTTTAGTTTGCGTTAGCGGCACGATTGTTTCCGACCCGACAGCCGAGAATTCCGCGCGCTCAACGTCGGCGCCGAATACCGTTCGCCAGCCCGCCATTGGCGTAGTTTGCAGATCGAATCGCGCGTTACCGGCGTTGTTTCGAAAGACGGTACCCACTTCGCCGGTCGATTCAATTTCAGCATGCTGATATTGATTATGAGTGGCGCTGAAACGGATGCGCTCCAGCCCCAACACGTTGTTGATTTCGCCCAACGTTTCTACCCGGTTGCGCGACAGATCGATGCGCGCCGCTTCCGGCGATGGAATGCCGTAATTGCTCTGAAAGTGATTGATGCCGACACCGATAAATCCATTCGCCAAAATATAGGAACCGCCGAGGCTCGCGTTACGCGTGGCGGTGTCCGAGTTGGCGAGTTTTCCATGCGCCGTTTCATAGTCAGTCGTGCGCCGGTCCGACGCTTCGCCAGTGAAGGCAAATGGCCCAACGTTGGTGCGCAACTGACCGCCCACGTCTCGCGTGCGTTCAGCCGTCGACAGACGACCGTCGAACAGGAGTCGCGTGCCATCGCTATGCGCTTGCGGAATGCGATCGGTCACCACGTTCACGAGTCCGCCAATCGCGCCAGAGCCGTAGAGCAGTGTGGCGGGTCCGCGCAGAATCTCGATCTGGCGCGCGCCGAGCACTTCGGAGGAGACTGCGTGATCAGGGCTGATGGTGGCGACGTCGAGCGTACCGACTCCGTTCTCCGCTGTTTTGACGCGTGGCCCGTCGAGCCCGCGGATGATGGGTCGCGACGCGCCCGGGCCGAACGACGAAGACTGAATTCCTGCTTGAGTCGAAAGCGTGTCGCCCAGGCTGGCGGCGCGGTCTTTGACCAGCGCGTCCTTGCCCACCACGACCGCAGGCTGCACCGATTGCAACTCGTCCTGATCGGTAAACGGCGAGGCGGTGACGATCACTTTGTCAACTTTGGTCGGCGTTTGTGCTAGCGCGGCGCACGATACAGTGATGGCTGCGCTAGTGCAAAAAAGCATCGCGATTCGACGGCAGGGAGACGAGTGACGAAACATGAGGCAAAAATCAGCTTTTGAAACTAAATTGCATGTTAGCGACAAATCGACATTAATGCATCTTCATTGCATTAGCGCGACTATTTCATTTGCTGTATAGCTTTTTAAGGTAACGCCCAATCTACGAGGCATAGAAGGTCAAATTTAAGATTATCGATTATCGTTAATAACGAGTGATAGACCCCATACAATGGTCTCCGTGTGCAAAAGCTGTAATAAATTTTGGCACGGTACAACCACTCTCGCCGCGATTAAAACGCGTTAGGGTTGCGAGGTCGCAACAACCTTGGGCGCGTCTGTCGCAACGTGGTGCGTAGTTCACCGAAAGAGCGCGAATGCATGCACAATTACGCGATACGTTTGAGCGTTGCGCAATATTTGGCACGTACCCTCAAAACAATCAAAGCAACAGGAGGCCCCATGAAACTTAGCTCAATCTTCGCTCGCAGCGCTGCAGCGCTCGCCGTACTCCCACTCTCGCTTGCAGTCAATCAGGCGCTGGCGCAAACCGCTAACGTCACGCTGTATGGCGTGGTCGATGCGGGCGTACAGCACATTACTGGCGTAAAAGGCGGCAGCGTGACTCAGGTCGCCAGCGGCATCATGGAAGGTTCGCGATGGGGTTTGCGCGGCACAGAGGACATGGGCAACGGCATGAAAGCCACCTTCGTGCTCGAAAGCCGCTTTGAAGCCGATACCGGCGCACTCAGCAACCGAACGATTTCCGGCAATCAGCTGCCTGATCGCTTTCTGGCAGGCCTGCCACCGGCGGTACAGGCAGCTTTGAACGGCGCAGTCGGTTCGCAACTCGGTGTCAATTTACCGGGTCGCCTGTTTGATCGTCAGGCCTATGTCGGATTGATTACTCCCTATGGCGCAGTGCTGGTAGGCCGTCAATACACGCCCGCTTTCGAAATCACCAATCGCTTTGATGCTTTCGCTAACGCCTCCGCCGCGTCGCCCGGGCAGATCTCAGGCATTCCGGCCGGTGTAGACATTCGTGAGAGCAATTCGCTGTTGTATCGCATCGAATTGAACGGCTTTTTTGGTACCGGTTACTACGCTTTTGGCGAAAACAGCACGGGCACCAAGAACGGGCGCCTCGTAGGCGTCAATGGCGGCTACCAGACGGCGCGATTTGGCGTTGGTGCTGGCTACAACGAGCGCACCAACAGTGCCGGTCAAAAATCATTGAATACCCTTGCAATCGGCGGCAATTTCAACGCTGGATTCGTCAATTTGTTCGCGCTCTACGCAGCCATCAAGGAGCCGAACGGTTCATCGGCACCCGAACTTCGCGCCGGACTGCTGGCGGGCGGTGTGCCTGCCACGTTGATCGACAGTGGCATCCTTCCGCGCTTTATGCAGGACGCCAAGCTCTATCACGTCGGCGCACGCATTCCACTGGGCGTTTCGACGATCACGATTGGTTATTCACGGTTTGACGACCGTCGGGCAACCAATGCCGATTCCGAGTCTTACGGTGCCGCGTTTACCTATCCGCTGTCGAAGCGGACCGACGTTAATCTGATCGTCACCCAAGTCAACAACAATGCCAATGCGCAGGCATTGGCCGGTGGTAACGGGTTCCTCGGTGGCGTTACAGCGTTCGCCGGTAAGGATTCAACGTCTTATCAGTTCTCGCTCCGTCATAAGTTCTAAGCTAGATACTTCACAGCAAGGCACACACCTTCAGGCCGCGATTGCTCAAAGCGTCGCGGCCTTTTCTTTTTTGTTGCCGTCGTGGCGCTTCGCCCCCAACTGCAAGCGTATTGCGCGTCGCGCACTCTAAAATAGCCCTATGGATGACATCATTTACAAAATCGCGGTCAACGCGATTCCGCTCTTGCTCGCGATTACGCTGCACGAAGCGGCGCATGGCTATGCAGCGCGCATGTTTGGCGATCGCACCGCAGAAATGCTCGGTCGCATATCGCTGAATCCGATCAAGCATATTGACTGGGTTGGCACTGTTGCTGTGCCCGCGCTGACGCTCGCGGTTGGCGGTTTCTTCTTCGGGTGGGCCAAGCCCGTGCCGGTGAACTTCAACAATTTGCGCAACCCAAAGCGCGACATGATCTGGGTGGCTGCCGCCGGACCTGCGTCCAACCTGGTGATGGCGATTGGCTGGGCGATTGTGCTTAAACTGTCCGGCTCCCCCGCCATCGATGCCATTGCGCAGGCGGGAATAGGCTGGAACGTCGCGCTCATGGTGCTCAATCTATTGCCCATTTTGCCTTTGGATGGTGGACGCATCGTCGCCGGTTTGCTGCCAAGATCGATGTCGTATACCTATTCGCGCATGGAGCCATACGGCCTTTTCATCGTGCTGGGCCTGGCAGTTGCCGGTATCCTCGGCACAATTCTGCTACCGCTTTACTCAATCACCTATCGTGCGCTGGGCGCTTTGGTGGGTCTGTAATTTTATGTTCAAAGATCGCGTCCTCTCCGGCATGCGCCCCACGGGCTTCATGCACATCGGCCACTATCACGGTGCGCTAAAAAACTGGGTGAAATTGCAACCGCAGTTCGAGTGCTTTTATTTTGTGGCCGACTGGCATGCGCTTACGAGCCATTACGACGATCCGCGCGTGATTGAAAGCTCCACCTTTGACATGGTGGCTGATTGGCTCGCAGCGGGACTCGATCCAAATCAGTCGACGATTTTTTTGCAGAGTCAGGTGCCGCAGCATGCTGAGCTTTCGCTGCTGCTCGGCATGATCACGCCGCTCGGCTGGCTGGAGCGCGTGCCGACGTACAAAGAGCAGCAGGAAAACCTGAAAGAGAAAGATCTCACAACGTACGGCTTTCTCGGCTATCCGCTTATGCAAACGGCTGATATCGTGGTTTACCGCGCTAACAAAGTGCCGGTGGGCGAAGATCAGGTATCGCACCTCGAAATCAGCCGCGAAATCGCGCGCCGCTTCAATCATATTTACGGTCGTGAACCTGGTTTCGCGGAGAACGCCGAGGACGCCATCAAGAAGCTCGGTGGCAAGGTCGGCAAGCAGTATCAAGCCTTGAAAATTGCTTTCAATCAGGACGGAAATGCCGAGGCGCTGGAGCAAGCGAAAGCGCTGGTGATGGCCGCTGGCTCGATATCGAATGTAGAGAAAGAAACGCTTCTCGGCTTTCTCACGGGCGCACGAAAAACGATTTTGCCGGAGCCGCAAGCCTTGTTAACGCCCACCTCCAAAGTCATCGGACTCGATGGCCGAAAGATGAGTAAGAGCTACGGTAACGGCATCGATCTTCGAGAAACACCGGCGTCGGTTGAACACAAAGTGCGCCGCATGCCGACCGATCCTGCGCGCGCTCGCCGCAACGATCCCGGCAATCCTGAAAAGTGCCCGGTGTGGACGCTGCATCAGGTGTATTCAAACGATAAAACCAAGGCCTGGGTGTGGGAGGGATGCACGACGGCGGGCATTGGTTGTCTCGAATGCAAACAACCGGTGATCGACGCGATCAATGCCGAGTTGGCACCGATGCAAGCTCGCATTAAAGAGATTGAAGCGAAGCCCGGTTACGTGCAAGAAGTGCTGCATGACGGCAGCGCAAAGGCGCGCCGCGTCGCGGAAGAAACAATGCTCGAAGTGCGCGCAGCGATGGGTTTGGCAAAGGTCTAATGGCGCCTGGCGTGACGCGGAATGCGTCGTTATGACAAGGAGGAATCGATGAAATCGTTTGTAGATCACCTGAGCCAATATGCGGCGTATCACCGTGATCGCCGCAATATCGCGACGCACTTTGTCGGGGTTCCGCTTATTGTGGCGGCCGTGGCGATTTTGTTGTCAAGACCGGTGCTCGTGCAAGTGGGGGGCATTGCCGTAACGCCCGCGTTGCTGGCGGTGACAGTCGCTGGATTGTTCTACCTCAAGCTCGATATTCGTTTCGGGATTGTGATGGCCGTATTCCTCGGGTTCTGTCTGTGGCTCGGACAATGGCTCGCAGCGCAAAGCACAATGAACTGGCTCATCGCCGGGATTGGCATGTTTGTCGTCGGCTGGATCATTCAGTTTGTCGGCCATTATTACGAAGGCAAAAAACCCGCGTTTGTCGATGACATCATGGGACTGGCGATTGGGCCGATTTTTGTTGCTGCTGAACTTGCATTTGAGTTGGGCCTGCGCAAAGAAGTAGAGGCTGCCGTGATTGCCCGAGCTGGACCGACGCACATTCGGCAGATGAAAGCGGCGTGATGCTGTTGCCACCAGAAAGAGATTGAACCCCGACAGATGGATGTAGTCACCGCACCGCCCGAAGTAGCTCCCGAAGTCGCCGCTGTCGTCGAACACGCGCTCGCCAAAATATATGGCCAACCGTTCGGTCAGATGCCGAAGGATCTCTACATTCCGCCAGAAGCGCTGGAGGTTTTCCTCGACGCGTTTGAAGGCCCGCTTGACCTGCTGCTTTATCTCATCCGCAAGCAGAATCTGAATATTCTTGACATCCCGATGGCGGCGCTCACGCGGCAATATCTGGACTACGTTGAGCGCATGAAATCGACGCAGCGCTTCGAACTGGCGGCTGAATACCTGCTGATGGCGGCGATGCTGATCGAGATCAAATCGCGCATGCTGTTGCCGCGTCCACCTGTCACCGCTGAGGAAGAGGCCGACCCACGCGCAGCACTCGTCAAACGCCTGCTCGAATATGAGCAGATGAAGTTGGCGGCGGCGGGGCTTGATGATTTACCGCAGGCTGAGCGCGACTATGCCATCGTGCAGGTCATCTTCGAAAAACAGACCTCGATGCGTATGCCTGACGTCGAACCGGACGACCTGCGTCGAGCCTGGGGCTGGATTCTCGCGCGGGCGAAACTTAACAAAACGCACCTTATTTCTCGTGATGAATTGTCGGTTCGCGCGCGCATGAGTTACTTGCTCAGAAGACTTAAACCCGGAGTGCATGTAGAATTCGCCCAACTGTTCGAGGAAACAGCGACCGTACCACTGGTTGTTGTCACCTTCCTCGCGATTCTGGAGTTAGCGCGCGAACGATTGATTTCGGTCGCGCAAACTGAACCCTTTAGCCCCATTTATGTGCAACTCGCCGGCGACGGCGGGGTGATGGTCGCGGCCACACCTGATTACGGCACGAATGCGGCGAATGACGAAGCGGCGTAGCGGTCTATAGCTTTTTCTGCTTTTTTGTTTTAGGGGCGTCCGCAACGGCGTTTCCGTTGCTCGTAATATTTTGCGGCGTATCCCGTCGCCGATAAAACCATAGAGCCTTCATTGGACGAACTCACCCACGCTAAACGCGTACTGGAAACGGTCTTGCTGGCCAGCCACGAGCCCCTTCCGTTAGACGAAATTGTCAAAGTTTTTGATCCGCCGGTGCCCACCGAAACGGTGCGCCTGCTGTTGGCTGACCTCACTGCCGAATGGAAAGAGCGCGGCAGCATCGAGCTGATGCAGGTCGCCTCCGGCTATCGCTTTCAGACGCGCACCGAGATGCAGATCAATATTGATCGCCTGACCCCCGAAAAGCCGCCGAAATATTCGCGCGCCGTGATGGAGACGCTTGCCATCATCGCCTATCGACAACCCGCAACGCGCGGCGAGGTCGAAGCGATTCGCGGTGTTGCGGTGTCGACCAATATTCTGAAAGCGCTGGAAGATCGCGGCTGGGTCGAAGTGATTGGTCACAAAGACACGCCGGGTCGTCCTGCGCTCTACGCAACGACCAAAGAATTTTTGAACGACTTGAGCTTGCGCTCATTGTCCGAACTGCCACCGTTGGCTGATCTTGATGCGCATCCCGCGCTCGAACTGCCCGAAGTCCCGCATGAGCCGATCTATCCCGAGCAGGGCCGCATCGACACTGCGCCCGCCTCATCCAACGATCCCGAGGCATTGATTGCCGCCGATGAAAACTCAGACGATGAGTTGTTCGAAGTCCCGTCTGGAGAGACCATGATTCCAACCGCAATTACTTCCCCGACCGTTCACTAAAGATGAATGACATGCATGATTCCGACGCTGGCAATTTTGATGATCACGAACCGGGGGATGTGAACGGCAACGTCGATCCAGCGTACGCGAAGAAACTGAAGCAGGACGCGCAAGGTGCGCGAGCACCACGTGCTGATCGTCCGGCAGGTAACGCGAACGGACGGCCCGCAAGGCCACCGCGCCCGCAGCGCGCTCCACGCACTGCTGCTCCCGATGGCTTGCCACCGGATGCGCAATCGATTCAAACAAACACTGATGGGCAAGTACCGCAGATAGCGCAAGGGGAATCCGACGGTTCGGGCGAGGCGCAAGTACGGCCCGCTCGCCCACCTCGTGAGCCGCGGCAACCGCGCGCGCCGCGTGAACCACGTGTTCAGCGTCCACCGAGCGTCGAAGTCGCTGCCAATGCAGACGGCGCGGCATTTGTCCCTAACGACAGCGCACCCAACGTCGATGGCGATCAGTCAGCTAATGCCGGTGCGACCGATTCAGCGCCCGCCGCCGACGGCGGGAACAACGGAGCAAACTTTGAGCGCGGCCCGCGTCGCAATCGTCGTGGGGGTCGCGGACGGAACGCGCGAGGCCCTGATGATCGCAACGGCCCACGCCAGCCACGCGCACCTTATGATCCCAATGCAGCGGCTTCAGGCGGAGCCAACAGCGACGCGGCTTTCTCGGGTGCCGATGGCGAACATTCAACCGCGACACCGCGCATTACCAACTGGGTGCTCGACGATTCCGGCGACGGTTCGGCTGCGTTTGGCCCTAATCCCGGTGCATTCGGTGACCCAAGCCGCCCGATGGATCGTTCTGCGCGACGCAACCGCAATCATCGTGAAAAGCGTGCAGCCAGCGCGCCTCCGGTACGCATCGGTCAAGGCCCGCGTGATCGCATGATCCAGCCCGCTGTCGCCATGTTCGACGAAGAAGGCAACGCCATTGAGCCATCGGAAACAGAAATCGTTTCAGGCGTCAACGACCAGGGTGAGCGCGACGGCGAACGCTTGCACAAAGTCCTCGCGCAGCAGGGCCTGGGCTCGCGCCGCAACATGGAAGCGCTGATCGAGCGCGGCGAGGTAGACGTCAATGGCGTCAAAGCCCGCGTCGGCCAGATTGTTAATGAACAAGATCGTGTGCACGTCAATCGCCGCAAGGTGACGGTCAAGCTTGGCGACGACAATCCGCGCATCCTGATTTATCACAAGCAATCTGGTGAAATCGTCAGCCGCGATGATCCCGAGCAGCGGGACACTGTGTTTGATCGCTTGCCGCGTCCAGATCATGGCAAGTGGGTTGCCGTCGGTCGTCTCGACTACAACTCAGAAGGGTTGATGCTGTTCACCACATACGGTGAACTTGCCAATCGCTTCATGCATCCGCGCTACGAAATTCTGCGTGAGTATTCGGTTCGCACGTTGGGTGAGCTGACGCCCGAGCAGGAAGACGCGCTGATGGACGGTATCGAACTCGATGACGGCCCGGCGCGCCTGTTGTCGCTCGATCGGATTGATCGCGACAGCGATGCGGCAAACCACTGGTATCGCGTGACGTTGAACGAAGGCCGTAACCGCGAAGTTCGGCGCATGTTTGAGCACATGGGCCTCGTGGTGAGCCGTCTGATCCGCACCACCTATGGCTGTGTACAAATGCCGTCGTGGTTGAAGCGCGGGCAATCGAAATTACTCGACGAAGCCGAGACGTTCGAGATCCTCGAATCGGTCGGTCTGCGCTCGAAGAAAAAGCTGGAAAAAGCCGCACGCTTCGGTGGTCGCAATCGCATTCCGCAACAGCCGCTAGGCCCGATGCGCTCTGCCACTGAGCACGAAGCGATCTACAACCCGGCTCCTGCGGATGCGGGCGCAGGTCAGGGGCGTGGCGGTCGCCGTCAGGGCGGTCGTGGCGGCGCAGCAGGACAGGGCGGACAGGGCCGGGGCGGCCCACGCTTCCGCACCGGTGCGGGCGCGACGCCAGGACCGCTGCAGCAGCAACAATTCCCCGGGTTTGGCGGTGCAACCGAAATGCAGACCGCCGGTCGTCGCCAACGCACACCGGGCAATAAGGTACGTCGCGGTGCCGATGGCGAAGTGAACGGCAACGTTGCTCCGGGTTATCGTGGCAATGCGGGTAACGGCGTTGACACCGGTCGAGGCAGCAGCGCAGGTCGGAGTGGCAATGCGGGCCGAGGTAACAGCGGAAATAGCCGAGGCGGACGCGGCGGTCGTAGCGGCGCGAATGCGGCGAACAATGGCAATGTCGGCAATGCTGGCTATCCGCCCGCAGGTGGCAACGGTCCAGCCGGTGGCGCAGATGCCAAGCGCGGGCGTCGCCGTCGTGGTCGTGGGCCTGGCACGGGCGCCACGCCCCGCACCGAGGGTGCAGCACCTGGCGT
This sequence comes from Casimicrobium sp., assembly GCA_039925745.1. Taxonomy (GTDB): domain Bacteria; phylum Pseudomonadota; class Gammaproteobacteria; order Burkholderiales; family Casimicrobiaceae; genus Casimicrobium. Next base: position 12,826 of record JBDSYI010000192.1, read on the forward strand.
GCCTCCGACCACCGACTTCGAATAACGTTTTCAGCTGGCAGCGGCGCGCCTTGTTTATGCCAATGACAATCAGTGTTGCGCGTTCAGTTGCTGGCATGTAGCGTTGTGCTAGCAACGATTCGTCAGGCGTTGTTTTCGCGTCAATCGACCAACAGCTTTCAACTGAAAGTTAGCCTGATTAGGGGCTAAAGCCGCAAAACTGCGTGAGTTGACTTTAGTCGTTATCGACCGCTAGCCCCTTCATTAAAGTCATTTCAACCGGAAGTTGTATCGTCCTCCCTTGGGTTAAACAACCTTCACGGTGATGTCCGGCAGCTTCTCAATCTTGCCAGTCATCACGTCACCACGCACCACCGGCCCCACGTTTTCCGGGGTGCCTGAGTAGATGATGTCTCCGGCCATCAGCTCGAACGCATCGGATAGTTTGCTGATTTGTTCGGCGACGTTCCAGATCATCTGCTGCAAATCCGCGCTCTGTTTGACTTTGCCGTTGACCAGCAACTCAATCTTGCCGCGGGCGAAATGGCCGGTGTCCTGGACGCGATGAATTGGCCCGATCGGCGCTGATCGATCAAAGCTTTTGCCGATTTCCCACGGTTTTTTCTCATCGCCCATCGCGCGCTGCAAATCGCGACGCGTCATGTCGAGCCCGACGGCGTAACCGAACACATGCTTTAACGCATCGGCGGGCGCGATGTTGCGACCACCGCTGTGCAACGCCGCCACCAGCTCAATTTCGTAGTGATAATTTTTGGTGAGCGGTGGATACGGATGATCGACCGTTTGCCCCGGCGGCACGAGCTGAATCGCATCGGTCGGCTTCTGAAAAAAGAAGGGCGGCTCGCGCGTTGGGTCCGAGCCCATTTCACGCGCGTGTGCTGCGTAGTTGCGGCCGATGCAATAGATGCGGCGCACCGGAAACATCTGCGTGCTGCCGACGATGGGAATGGTTGTCGTCGCCACCCGGAAAGGCGTGCTTGCGGCTTGCGCTGGTGAAGGTACGCTCGCGCAACCTGCCATTGCCACACCACCGCCAACAATGCCCACTGTGCCCAGCGATTTCAAGATATCGCGTCGTGTTGTTTTGCCCATATTGAATCCTCCTTAACAAGCGTCACAAGAATACTCCGCAAAAATAAAAACGGGCACCGTAGTGCCCGTTTTTGCCGAAGGTCGCGAGAAATTAATCCTCGACGAATGTCTCTTCGCGTTTTTTACGAATGGCTGGCAGCAGCAGAATCACCAGCAGAATCGCGGATAGCACCAGCATGGTCGCGCTGATGGGGCGTTCCATGAAAACCATCGCATCGCCTCGCGAGAGCAGCATAGCTCGCCTCAGGTTTTCTTCCATCATCGGGCCCAAGATGAAGCCGAGCAGCAACGGCGCCGCTTCGCATTCAAGTTTGGCAAAGATGTAGCCGATCACGCCGAACGCCGCGATGATCCACACGTCGAACGTGGTGTTGTTCACCGTGTAAACGCCGATGCAGCAGAACACCAGAATCATCGGGTAGAGCAGGCGATAAGGGATTTTCAACAGCTGAACCCACATGCCAATCAGCGGCAGATTCAAAATCACTAGCATCGCGTTACCTACCCACATCGACGCGATGAGGCCCCAGAAAAGCTGTGGATTTGACGTGATGACCTGCGGGCCCGGCTGAATGTTGTGAATCGTCATCGCGCCGACCATCAACGCCATCACGGCGTTGGGCGGAATGCCCAGCGTCAGCAGCGGTATGAAGGACGTTTGGGCACCGGCATTGTTGGCGGATTCGGGAGCGGCTACGCCACGAATATTGCCTTTGCCGAACGGTGGATTGGCGTTGGGGCCTGCAAGTTTTTTCTCGAACGAGTACGACGCAAACGACGCGAGCAGTGCGCCACCACCCGGCAAAATACCCAATAACGAACCGAGCAATGTACCGCGGGTAATGGCACCCCAGGTGTCTTTGAAATCCTGCAACGTCGGCAACAATTTACCTACTTTTGAGGTGAATACTTCGCGATCTTCTCCCTGCTCAAGATTGGTCAGAATTTCACCGATCCCGAAGATGCCCATCGCCACGCCGACGAAGCCAATACCGTCGGTCAGTTCCGGCACGTCAAAGCTATAACGCGCGACGCCAGAATTCACGTCGGTTCCGACCAGCCCCAGAACGATGCCGAGGATGACCATCGCAATGGCTTTGATGATGGAACCATGTGCCAGCACGATGGCTGCAAGCAGACCGAGCACCATCAGTGAAAAGTAATCGGCCGGGCCAAATTTCAACGCAGCTTCGGATAACGGCGGCGCAAACGCGGCCACCAGCAACGTCGAGAAGGAACCGGCGATGAACGAGCCGATCGCCGCAATACCCAGTGCCGCGCCAGCGCGACCCTGACGGGCCATCTGATAGCCGTCGAGCGCCGTCACCACAGAGGACGATTCGCCAGGCAGGTTGACCAGAATGGCCGTGGTTGATCCACCGTATTGGGCGCCGTAATAAATTCCGGCCAGCATGATGAGGGCCGAAACTGGAGGCAGTGCGTAGGTTGTCGGCAACAGCATCGCGATGGTCGCAACCGGGCCGATGCCAGGCAGCACACCAATCAGCGTGCCAAGCAGGCAACCGATGAGCGCGTACAGGATATTGGTGGCAGTAAGCGCAACGCCAAACCCGAGCGATAGATTGTTAATTAAGTCCATAGTCGCCTAACCGCTCCAGGGAAAGAGCTTCATCTGAAGTTTGAGGCCCCAAATGAAAACGCCGGCACAGAACAGGCACATGATGACGGTGATCATCACCAGTTGGCGATAGTCTTTGTCGTGCGCAGCAAAGCCGGAGATGAACGTAAGCAGCGAGATCGCGATGATCATCCCCAGCGTCGGTAGCGTGAAACCAAACAGCAACACCGCTGCCGTCAAGATGACGACGGGCTTCCACGTCCAGCCGATACCTGCGGTTTTGGCCCATTGCGCCTGATTTTTCAAACCGATACCGGCGATGACCACCCCGAGCACCGTCATGATGCCGCCCAGAATGCGCGGGAAGTATCCCGGCCCCATACGAGCTGCGGTGCCCATCTGATAGTTATAGGCGCCGACCACGAAAATCGTGCCGATGGCGATGAACATCAATCCGGCAAGCAGGTCTTTATTTTTTAAGAACCCATTCAAGTTGCGTCTCCTCCTGAGTAGTGACGCTAGGATTATGGGGCATCCGTCTGTCACGTGTCTGTCTGTTAAACCCTGACGGAAGGCAAAGAAGTTCCAAAAATTAAAAAGCCACCCGAAGGTGGCTTTATTACCGCGCAACGAAGTCGCGCGTCGCTTACTTCATGCCCGCTTTAGCGCGCAATTCGGCCAAATGCTTCTCGATGACTTGCCCCTGAAGACGCTGAGCCAATTGGGGTTTTACTTCTTCATACGCTGGGGCTTTTGCGTCGCGAACGTCTTCCAGCTGGATGACGTGGAAGCCAAACGGGCTTTGCACCGGGATCGTCGTGTATTTGCCCTTTTGCAGGCCGGTCATCGCATCAGCGAACGGTTTTACGAAATTTGAAGGCACGGCCCAATCAAGATCGCCGCCGTTGTCCTTGGAGCCGGGATCTTTCGAATTCGCCTTGGCGAGTTCTTCGAATTTGGCGCCCGCCTGAAGCTGCTTGATGAGGTTTTCGGCATCCTCCTTTTTCTCGACCAGAATGTGGCGAGCGCGGTATTCCTTGTCACCCAGACCCGCCTTGATCTTTTCGTATTCCGCTTTCAGCACTTCATCGGTCACCGGGTTGGCCGTCAAATAGTCGTTGATGTAGGCGCGGATCAAGATCGAGTCGCTGGCGACTTGCATCTGCGTTTTCATGCCGGGCGCACGGTCAATGCCTTTTGCTTTTGCGGCGCGCATGAACAATTCGCGATTGATCAGCTCGTCGCGCAACATTGCACGCAACTCCGGTGTGTCAGGTTGGCCTTGCGCAAGGCGCTCTTTCACAATCAGATCCAGTTGTTCGGTGGGGATGGCGATTTCGCCGGACGCAGCTTTAGCTGCCGGGGCCGCCTTTTTAGCCGGGGTTTGCGCAATAGCTGAACCCGCGAGCGTCGCGGATACGATCAGAACTGCTGCTGCAATTGAGTTACCAAATTTCATCTTTTATTGTTCCAGTGATTGAAGGTGTGTAGCTAAGTATTTTGCTAGATTTTGGTTGCGGCTTCTTCAGCAGGCGTCGCCACAGTGAGTGAAAGCGCATGAATGGTGTGCGGCATTAAGTCCGCCACCAGCGCATAAACCGCGCGATGCCGGGCAACCGTACTAAGCCCTGCAAAAACGTTGGACACGATTTTCGCGGATAAGTGCCCACCACCGGTATTTCCGGCATGTCCGGCATGCTGCGCGGAGTCGTCGCTAATGGTCAAAACGGTCGCCGCCAGCGGGGCAAGTCGCTGTTCAAGCGTCTTTACGAGCGTGTTCATTTTGGCGCGATCTCGTTTTCAGGGGTGTCTTTGATGTACTTGGCCAGCAGCGCCACGTTGCCAATTGTGAACGCAAAGAAGATGCCCATCGCCCACCAGACTTTGAAATTGACCCATGCGTCGAGGCTGTAGTGCGTCGCCACATAGCCATTGAGGGTGGCCATAAAGACGAAAAACACGATCCACGCCCAGGTAAGTTTGCTCCAGAGTGCATCCGGTGCCTGAATTTGCGCTTGTTTGAACACCGCTTGAATCCAGTTTTTCTTGAGCACCACTTTGCCAAATAGCAGCGCCAGGGCAAAAGCGCTGTATAGCGCCGAAGGCTTCCATTTAATGAAAGTTTCATCGTGAAGCAACAGCGTGGCGCCGCCAAACACCACGATGATGGCGAGCGACAGCCACTGCATCGTGCTCACACGCTTCGTGCTAAACCATGCCCAGGCGATGGCGATGACGGAAGCAGCGATTGCCACGGCGGTGGCGAAATAGATGTCTTTAAGTTTGTAAGCGACGAAAAAAAGAATGATCGGCGCGTATTCGAGAAGGAATTGCATGGGGACGCATTGTAGGCGGGCTGGCGGTTCTGGCGTGGTGCGAGCGCGACGATCAATCCGGTCGCGGTTACAAAAATATCAGCAACTTTTTGTTAAAACGACTGTTTTATAAGGGCTAATCACCGATATTCCGCCTTCTCGACTTTAAGTATTTTCAGCCTACAGCCCCTGTTTTGTGGTGATTTCGATTAAAAGCTGATTAAGAAATATCGCCGTCAGACGGGCCAGCGCAAGCTCAGCCGCGACCAATCAAACGTCGGGCCTGGATCAACCTTTCGGCCCGGTGCGATTTCACTGTGAGTGGTCACGGCTTTGACCGGGTAGTTGTGCGTGATCGCAGCGATCAGTCCGTCTAGCGCTGCGTACTGTGAGTCTGCAAACGGCGCGACGGCGTCTCCTTCGATTTCAATGCCGACAGAAAAGTCATTGCATCCGCTGCGCCCGCGCCAAGCGGAGACGCCGGCGTGCCATGCGCGAGCATCGCAACTTACGAACTGAAGAATTTCACCCGTTCGTCGCAAAAAAAAGTGCGCCGACACATGAAGCTCCGCCAACGCGGCAAGTGCCGGATTGCAAGCGATGTCCAGCCTATTCTCGAAAAAGTCACAAACGGCGTCACCTTCAAATTGCCCGGCAGGAAGGCTGATGTGATGCAGTACCACCAGTGCTACCTCCGTGTCGGCAGGACGCGCGTCAAAGTTCGGACTGGCACGCCGCGTTGCGCCGGTCCACCAACCGTCCGTCCAGACCACAGCGTCAGAGGTCATCGGGTTCCATGCCAAGCCGCTCCAACCGATAGCGCATGGATCGGAAGGTAATACCCAAAAGCTTCGCGGCCTGCGTGCGGTTGCCGCGCGTTTGCACGAGGGCGAGTTCCAGCGTTTCGCGTTCGCTGCGATCCAGAAAGTCCTGGAGCGGGGTTCGGCCGGCCAGCGATCCGGAATCGGCGCTGGCGCCAGATGCGGCTGCCTGCGTGACCGGATGATCGTCCACGGTCAATCGCAAATCTGAAGCCTCAATCCGCAGAGGATTATCGGCCAGCGCGACCCCACGTTCCAGCACGTTTTCCAGTTCACGCACGTTGCCCGGAAAGCTGTATCGCATCAAAGCACTGGACGCGCCAGTCGACAGCATCGCGCCAGAATTACCCGTGATGCGAGCGAGCGTTCGTGCGGCAATGACCGGAATATCTGAAGCAATTTCGCGTAGCGCCGGCATTTCGACCTGCAACACGTTCAAGCGGTAAAACAAATCTTGACGGAAGAGACCCGATTGCACGAGGGCGGTCAAATTTTTGTGCGTCGCACTGACAATTCGGACGTCAATCGCATCCTCCGAAGTGCTGCCCACTTTGCGCACTCGTTTTTCCTGAATCGCGCGCAGCAGCTTCACTTGAAGCGACAGCGGCAAATCGGCCACTTCATCCAGAAACAGGGTGCCGTTGGTGGCCGCCTGGAAAAAGCCATCACGATCGGTTTCAGCGCCCGTAAACGAACCCTTGCGATAGCCGAAGAACTCGCTCTCCATCAGGTTTTCCGGAATCGCGCCGCAGTTCACCGCAACGAAGGGTCCCGAGGCGCGTGGGCCATTGCAGTGCAATATGCGTGCAGCCAATTCTTTGCCAGTGCCTGATTCGCCGTGAATGTGCGTGGGGGTATTGGTGTTGGCGAGTTTCGCGAGCAGCGCTCGCAGCGCCTCGATGGCCGGTGATTCCCCAACCAGTGTGGGGCTACTGCTGTCGGCGATGGCAGCGTTGGCCGAAGCCGACGCGCCGATTGGTGGCGTGGCACGGCGTTCTGGCACTTTGATCGCAGACTTCACCAGCGTCCGTAGTTGATCGAGGGACACTGGTTTGGCTAAATAGTCAAACGCTCCCGCCTTCAAGGCAGCCACTGCATTGTCGGCATTGCCAAATGCGGTGATGACTGCGCAGGGCAGATCGAGCCCGCGCTCGGCAATCGCTGCCAGTACATCCAGCCCGGTGCCATCGCCCAGATTCATATCGGTGAGGCACAGCGCGTACGTTTGCTTGTCAAGCGCGGCAATCGCGCTTTGTCGCGAATCAGCGGTGATGACTTCGAGCCCCAGCTTGGTGAGCGTGAGCTGCATTAGCGTTAACAGATCAGGTTCATCGTCAACAACCAGTACGCGCGGGGTCGCTTCAAGTTTTTTAGCCATTGTTTTTGATACCTTGATCTGGCATGAGCGGCAATTCCAGTACGAAACGCGCGCCTTTCTGTGAGGATCCGAGTCTTACGCTGCCGCCGTTGGCCAGCGCAAGTTCACGAACAAGATAGAGACCTAATCCAGTGCTACCACTGCCACTGAAGAAAGGCTCGAAGATCCGATCCACTGCTTCCGGCGGCACGCCGGCGCCATCGTCTATGACGTTGACGATGGCACGTTGCATTTCATCGTTGACGCTGACCAGCAAGGTGACGCTATCTGAGAGTTTTTGTGAATGCCGCCATGCATTTGACATCAAATTGACGAGCATTTCATCGAGGTGGCTGCGATCCACATAAATAAGGGCATCATCCGGCAGCGCGACACGAAACCCGGCTTTGGGCGCTGGTAGCGACTGACACAGCTCATCAATCAGTTCAAGCACCACCTCTTGCAATTTCACCGCGCCGGGCGTGCCGCGATCACGGCGACCGAGCAGCGACACGTCGCGTACGATGCGGTCAATGCGGTCTACGTTTTTGTCGATCATTTTGGCGAGCGTCTGAGCGCCCGGATTGTCGGCGACTTCCTCGCCAATCAGCTGCGCAGCCTGTTTGATCGCCGAGAGCGGGTTGCGAATTTCGTGCGCGATGCTGGCAGAAAGCCGTCCCAGCGCGGCCAGCTTGATTTGCTGCGCCTGGGCTTCGGCTTGTTCAACATCTTCCAGAAAAATCAACGTGCCAGCGCGCTGTTCCAGATCAACCGGCATCATGCGTGGCGTCAACAGTCGGCCACCATCGCTGGCGCGAATCGGCGAGCCGTCGATCGTTGAATTGTGCAGAAAATAAGCCATCCAGCGAGCGTTCAAATCAGCCGACAGTTCGCTCAATTGAACGTCGGGCCGCATCACCGCCTCATCGCCACCCAGCCAACGTGCGGCCTGCGGATTGGCCATCACCACTTGCCCCATCGCGCCGATAACGAGCACGCCGTCGCTCAACTCGCTGATGACTACTTGATTGATATGCGCAAGGCGTCGGACGTCAGCCGTTCGCAGCTGCACTCTATGCTCTGATTCATCGGCGCTGCGTCCGAGCAGCATGCCGATGGCTGCGAGCAAAAAATAGCCAGCTCCCACCAGCGCCGCTTGCGTCAATGCCTGCACGCTCGCTGCTCGCAAGGAAATCTCCGCGACCATCAGCGTAATGCTGGCAAGCGCGGCGTGACCGAAGGCAATGCGATCACGCAAAAACCAGCCATGCGCGGCGAGAATCGGGAAGAGATATGTGGCGTAAGTCGCGACTGGACTTTGCGAGTCAAAGTAGATGACGACGGTAAAGACGAGATCGATGGCGAGCTGGACAAGCAGTAGTCCCGCCACGCCGCCCTTGAAGCGCGGCAGGGCCAGGAGGCTTAACAGTGCCCATGCCGCGTACGCTGCCGCAGCCGAATAGCTGACCGCGTGCAGGCTGGTGCCCGCTGTCGCGATCGCCAGCGCGATGGCAGCGACGCAGCGATACAGCGCCAGTAGCCGCAGTAGTCGCAGCGTTGTTGCGCCGAATACTGACGGCACGAGTGCCGCCGACTGAGGCCTAGCGCTTTTGCGCGCAGCGCTCGTCGCCACAGCTCCAGCCCCCACTTTTCATGACCGCATTCGCTTTGGGTGTGAATACGCCGCAGCGGACGCATTTGACCATCGCGTCCGACGCTGGTTTGTCGTCGCGCTTTCGCTTGGGATCGTCGGATCTGTGGCGATTTTCCTCGTCGCGCTCCTGCTGTTCATTCCGGGTTTTATGGACAGAAACCAGACGCAATGCCAGCAGCACCAGAAAGAATACGACGATCCAGAATATGATTTTTCCCACTAATTGCGACCCTAATCCTTTCAGGACAATTCACGAGTAGACTTCGCAAACAGTCTAGCAGTCTGTCGGGCTGCTAGCACCGTGGCACGAGTCCACAACGTCATCAATAGGAGACATCATGAGTCAAGCTGGAAACGAACCTTGGGCCGCGTGGGCCGAGTCGATGCAAAAGATGATGTCTAACCCCGCTGCGCTGAACCCGTTTGCGGGCATGATGGGGATGCCCGGAGTCGGGGCCGCAGGTGGCACGGGTGCCTTCGATCCGCAACAATTTATGAAAGCGATTGATCCGGTTGAAATTGATCGCCGCATTCAGGACCTGCGCGCCGTTGAGGCATGGATGAAGCTCTCGCTCTCTGGGCTCGAAATGTCGATCAAAACGATGGAGATGCAGCGCGACGCCTATGCCTCATTCAACAAAATGGGCGAGTCGGCGACACAATCGATGAAAGACGGTGCCGAATCGGTTGAGCGGACGGTGAAACGAGCTGCGAGAAGCAGCGCCCGGCGACGTTAAATTCGACACAGCTTTTTCGTGTAAGCGACTCTGCCTCTGGGGCAGACGGGATAAATGTGCGAAGTCGACTTTTAGATAACAGGAGTCGAAACGGTCGCTAGGCCCAGTTAAACGGTGCTTCTAGATTTTTAGTAGCGAAAGCTGTCACCAAAAAAGTGTATTGAGATGGCGCGATTTGCTTCGAGCCAGACGTGCGCGATCCACGAAATCTTTCCCCCGCCCGCCGTAC
>JBDSYI010000193.1:0-4260 GCA_039925745.1 Casimicrobium sp.
ACGAGCCTTCTGTGCTGCCAAACCTGCAAGACCCGCCGCCGCCCCTGCATCTTTCCTCCGCCACAGCGCCAGTGCGCTTGCCGCGCGAGCTCTATGTACTCGTGCTGCTTTTGATCATCGCGCACACTGCCTTTAACGGTATCCGCATCACCACCTCGCTAGCCGCGATCAAGGCTGGTGGTGGCGCGATTTGGGTGGGTTTCCTGACGGCCATGTTCAATATCGTGCCAGCGTTTGTGGCGATTCGCGTCGGTCGCACGATTGATCGTGTGCCACTAAAGCGACCGCTGGTGCTGGGCTGCGTGATCGTGGCGCTTGGCGGCACGGTCGCAGCAATCCAGCCTATGCTGGGCATTTTGGCGTTGTGTGCGTGTGCGATTGGTTTGGGCTGGATGGCGATTGCGGCGTCGTCGCAATATGCGGTTGGGCTGTACGGCGGTGGCGTCAATCGCGTGCGTGCGTTTAGCGTGATGTCGATGGGATTTTCGATTTCAAGCTTTCTCGGGCCTTTGATCGCGGGGCTGATGATTGACCACGTGAGCTATCAGGCGGCGTTTGGCGTGCTGGCGGTGCTGCCCGTAATTTCTGCGGTCGCGCTTTCCACACGCTTGCTGAAACTGCCCACCGCGCCGCCGCGCGCCGCCACTGGCGATGGCGGTGCGCGCGAGCTGTTCGCGATGCCGGTGCTGCGCAACACGCTGATCACCGCATCGTTCATCACGGTGGGCTGGGATTTGTACGCCTTCATGGTGCCGGTGCTGGGCAGTCATCTTGGCCTCACTGCCACGCAGATTGGTTCGGTGCTGTCGCTGTTTGCCATTGCCGTGTTTGTCGTCCGCTTTTTTATGTCGACATTAACGCGTCGGCTTGGCGAAACTGGTGTAATGATTGCGGCAATGACGCTGGCAGGTTTCACCTTTCTCGCGTTCATATTCGCCAACAGTTATTCGCTGATGCTGGTGCTCTCGTTCGTCATCGGACTGGGACTCGGTGCGAGTCAGCCGATCATCTTGTCCCTGCTTCACGATGCCTCTCCGCCCGGGCGCATCGGTGAAGTTAATGGCATGCGCATGACGCTGATTTCAACCAGTCAATGGACGATGCCGCTCGTGTTCGGCATGCTCTCGGCGAGCACTGGCATGCTGCCGCTATTTTTGATTGTCGGCGGTGGAATTTTGTCGGGCAGCGTTTTCGCACGGCGGAAGTTGCCGCGAGGCTAGAGTCGGCGGATACTTATCCGAACGCATGATCGTGCGACCTGAGTAGCACTTGCATTTGCTTTCGAATATTGACAACTGTATTTGTGTACATTACTCTGCACTCAAATTTGCAGATGAGGCTGTCCATGAAAATACCGCGAATGAGCATGATTACGCTGGGCGTCGCTGATCTCGATTCAGCGACCGATTTTTATGAGCAGGTGCTGGCCACGCCGCCCAATAAAACGCACGACGGCGTGCGCTTCATCGAATTGCCCGGCGTGTGGCTGGGGCTTTACCCCCTCGCGGATCTCGCAAAAGATGTCGCACCAAATGTGTCCCCAACGCGCAGCGGCTTTCCGGGCTTCTCGTTGGCGCACAACGCGCGCAGCGAGGAAGAAGTCAGCGCCATTTGTGAACGGGCACGTGCCGCTGGCGCAACCATCGTGAAGGAACCACAGGCGACGTTCTGGGGCGGTTTTCATTGCTATTTCACTGATCCCGATGGCTACTACTGGGAAGTGGCTTTTGGCGATATGTTCGCGTTTGACGCGCACGGCGACATGAAATGGAAGACCGCGTAATGGCTGAAAAAACCGTGGAAAAGACGGCGAAGAAGGCGCCGAAAACCGCCGCGAAGAAAATCTCATCGCCAAAAGTAACCTCCGACGGCCAGCCGCGCTGCTTTTGGGCGACGGGGATCCCAGACTTTTACGAGAAGTATCACGACGAAGAATGGGGCGTGCCATGCTTCGACGAACACAAGATGTTCGAGATGATGATTCTCGAAGGCGCGCAGGCTGGCTTATCCTGGCAGACTGTGCTCGCCAAACGCGACAGCTACCGCAAAGCATTCGATGATTTCAACGTCGAAAAAATCGCACGCTACGAGGAAGCAAAAATTCAAAAGCTGTTGCTCGATGCCGGCATCATCCGCAATCAATTAAAGATTCGTGCCGCCGTGACCAACGCGCAGGCGCTGCTTACGTTGCGCGAAACGGCCGCTCGGCCTGACTTCGCGCTCACCGATTTTTTCTGGCAGTTCGTCGACGGCAGACCCAGGCAAAACGCACTCAAAAGCCGTGAAGACATCAAGGCCACCACGCCCGAATCGGATGCGCTGTCAAAAGCCCTCTTAAAAGCTGGATTCAAGTTTGTCGGCTCAACCATTGTCTATGCGCACATGCAGGCATGCGGCATGGTCAACGACCATCTGACGACGTGCTTTCGCTACGAAGCGGTGCGCGAAATGGGACGAAAAATGTAGCTTGACGTCTGACGCGGATTTGACGGTTAGTCAAATAACGACCCAAGCAGACTCCCCAGCCCATCGCTGACCAGATCGATGAGGCCATCGCCAGCGGACGATGCCACGTCGCTGGCGACGTCCAGCGCGCCGCTGCCGACGCTTTCAATCGCACTGCCGCCTAGGTCGGACAGAACGTTGCCAGCCGAATCGACAATGCCGGATGAGGCGGTGCTGGAAAACAGGTTGCCCAGTTCACCCATAAATCCGCCAGCAGCGTCACCGGCCGAGTTAACCAGGCCCGATCCGCCGCCGAACAGGGCCTCAGTCGCGGAAGGTAGCGCGCCTGTCGCGTCAGGCAGGATGAGATTAGCGCTCGATAGCGCGTCACCGAGGCTGTCCACGAGACCGTAATTTCCCACGCTTGAACTAATGCCGCCGCCGATGCCATTGCCAAGACCTGCACCGAAAAGCGCATCGGTCGCGCTCGGCAACCCGACCGCACTGCCGGTCTGAAGGGAATCAAGCAAGCCACCGGTGGCGCTTGAGCCGGTGTCTGCCAGGACACTGCCAGCACCCGCGCCGACAGCTGCGGGAAGCGCACGAGAAGCGCCGCTGCCGAAACCCCTGAGCGCAACCCGTCCCAGCGCAAAGAGAATATCGGTCGCAATGTCGACCGAGTGATATTCGAAGTTGCTGGATCCTGTGCTCGCGTGGCCGTATGGGGGCGCCGTGCCCGGTGCTTGTCGCGACGGCGTTTTTTGCCGTTCGCTCAGGTAATGATCGATCGCCGCTTTCGCGGCATCGCGATCAAACACCGACACCGGCGCGCGGCAGTATTCACAGGCGTCCGTCTTGCCGATGTTGACCGAAGCACCACAACCGGAGCATTTGATTTGCTGCACAGTGGCGGCTAGCTTTGAGAGCTCAAGCTGAGTCAGCTCGCGAACGAACTGCTTTTCGGCGAGGAAGTTGTAGAAGGTGGTGAGGCGCCCGTGACCTTTTGGGCATGACTGGTAGGCGAAGCGCGTGTTTTTGACGCGATCGTTGATGAGTTTCATGCCCGTGCCGCATGTCACGCAGCGGAGCCCTTCTCCGAATTTGCTCGCCACCGCGCTGGACGCGCCGCCCCGCTCGTTAATCAGCTGGAACAACGCAACGGTGCCATCGGGCGAGAGTTGCGTACTTTCCCACTGATCGAACCAGATCGCGTTGCAGTCGTGGCAGACGTCGATTTCGATGGTCTGGTTGTAATGACCAGGCAGGGTGTAGATCGACATCAGCGAGCTGCAATTGGTGCAGTGCCGGGTCGAGACCTTGCTGGCGAGCGGTGGAAATTGTGAGGCTGACATGGTGGCTTCTCTTGCGGCTGACATCACAGACGACGTCGATGAGGACGCGAACGCGGCAAGCTTAGCGACAAATCCGCTGATTTGCGCGCATGTCGGGCCTTACGCGACGAAGCGAAGGGAAAAGGGATCGAACAACGCAGCGAGGGATGGGGGCGTATTTGCTGCGAAAAGAAAGCAAGTTACACGGATCGTTGCCTGTAGCAATTGCTAAGCGCAGTGGCGTCGCTGGCGCGAGGGTGTACAGAGAACAGTTCAGTCCGGGGTGCGTCGGAAAATCTTGGTGCTGGTGCTGCTCTCTTTGGCTTTTTTGCCGCCTCGGCCAAAGGTTGACGCGCCACCCGGTTTCCCACCGCTCTTACTGCCCCACGCGGAACGCTGCATGCCGGAACGCGGCGTACGCTGTGAGTCTTGAACAACAGGCTCAGCGGGAGCGCCATCCGCGATTGCCACCTCCGGAGCCGGC
>JBDSYI010000194.1:0-3278 GCA_039925745.1 Casimicrobium sp.
GCCTTGACGGCGCTTATCACCTCACACTGCGCCCCGGTCGCGAACAACAGAGCGTTTTCTGAACCTTCGGCCCGTGTGGTCATAATCGCCTCTTCGTTGCGCACGTATTCGTGGCAATATTTCGTGGTGATGGTGACCTTGGTGCCCTCAACGGCATATTGATCCGTCGCTTTGCGCGTAACGCGAATCGTTGCCTCCTGACTGATGGTCTGACTTTGAGCGAAGAGCGCGAGCGGCGGCGTGGCGAGCGTGACGATGAGGGTAGCGGCGACGATGCGTTTGCAGAAGTTCATAGAGCGAACGCTATCACGGAGGAAGAGGCTTAGCGAGCGCTAATTTGTGCCGTCGAGGCGTTCAGCTTTTTGCTGTGTTCAATAGTACACAGGGGCTAAATCGCAAAAATGTTTAAAGTCGACTTTGCGACAATATTGACTTTAGCCCCCGTGCATACGTGTTTTCAGATAAAAGTTGTCTTCGGCTTTGCATCGCACGATGGGGTGATCAGGCAATCACGCCACCACCCAGACAAACGTTGTCGCGATACAGCACGGCGTATTGCCCTGGCGTCGGGGCCCATTGGCCCTCGATAAAGTTAAGCATAGGATTGCCATGCGCGCCATCCGCGGGCAGGTATTCGCACGCCGCATCGGGCTGGCGATAGCGCGTTTTTCCGCCGTAGCCGTTGCCTGCAGCCGGGTCAGCACCAGAAATCCAGTGCGTGTTTACCAGCGGAACATCAGTCCGCCGCAGCGCGGGATGCTCGCGCCCTTGCACGACGATCAGTAAATTTTTCGCCATGTCTTTGCCCGCGACGTACCAAGGCTCACCCGAACCGGCCTGCGATCCGCCGATGTGCAGGCCGCCGCGCTGACCCAGCGTGTAATACGCAAGCCCCTGATGTTTGCCTACATGCTCGCCCTCGGGCGTGATCATGTCGCCTGGCGTTTTCGGCAGATAACGCTCCAGAAATTCACGAAACGGTCGTTCACCAATGAAGCAGATGCCGGTCGAGTCTTTTTTGGCAAAATTCGGAATGCCTTCGCGCTCGGCGAGCGCCCGCACTTCGCGTTTTGGAATATTCGCTAGCGGGAACATCGCTTTCGAAAGTTGCGCCTGCGTCAGCCGATGCAAAAAATACGACTGGTCTTTAGTATCGTCGTCGCCCTTCAAAAGCTCAAAACGACCATCAGTTTCGCGAACGCCCGCATAGTGCCCGGTGGCGATTTTGTCCGCACCCAACCGCATCGCGTGATCCAGGAAAGCGGCAAACTTGATCTCGGTGTTGCACAACACATCGGGATTGGGCGTGCGCCCCGCCTGATACTCAGCCAGGAAGTACGAAAACACACGATCTTTGTATTCGCTGGCGAAGTTGACGACTTCGATGTCGATTCCGATGTGATCGGCCACGCTCACCGCATCGACCAGATCGTCGCGTGTCGAGCAATATTCGCTGTTGTCATCATCTTCCCAGTTTTTCATGAAAATGCCGAGCACGTCATGACCTTGCGCTTTTAGCAATGAAGCGGAAACGGCGGAATCTACGCCGCCCGAGAGACCGACAATAACTTTCATGGGCGAATTATCTGTGAGGAGGCCGAGCGCTCAAAATTGGGGACGGAAAAGAAAAAAGCACCCGAAGGTGCTTTTTTCAATTCAGAGCGTCCTAAGACGCTGTTGAATTAAGCAGCGGCTTTAGTAGCCATTTTTGCTTTTTTAGCTTTCTTTGCTTTTTTAGCTTTTTTGACAGCTTTAGCTGGCATTGCTTTTTTCTCAGCCATTGGAGCGGCAGCAGGAGCAGCAGCTTTAGCTGGTGCAGCGGCTGGAGCAGCAGGGGCAGCTGCAGGAGCGGCCGGTGCTTGGGCGAAAGAAACAGCGGCGAAAGCCGAAGCGATCAGGGCGGATAACAGTTTGTTCATTTTCAAATCCTCTAGAGAGTTGGTAATTTTTTTTGCTTGACTCGGTGTTTCACAAGCCTGAGCAGATAAC
This sequence comes from Casimicrobium sp., assembly GCA_039925745.1. Taxonomy (GTDB): domain Bacteria; phylum Pseudomonadota; class Gammaproteobacteria; order Burkholderiales; family Casimicrobiaceae; genus Casimicrobium. The sequence continues at coordinate 1,990 of JBDSYI010000194.1, forward strand.
GAACGCCCTTTTTAGTCGGTTGACACAAAAAGTAACAAAAACACAAACCGGAGCTCCCCTGCCTGCGCTTCCACCGTTGACGATGTCGTTTTCAAAGCTCAACTATCGATTTTACGGAGCGTTTGTACAAAAGTTAGGGAAAACACTAGGTTCGGTCACTTATTTACGTTTGCCCCGTCGCTACTGTCTCATTCAGGTAAGTTCGCAGCAGATGCACGGTTACGCGGCGTTTCAGCGCAAGTGAAAGCCGATCCACGCCAGCAAGTGTCTGGCAAAGTGAGGCAATATCGCGCTGCTGATGGCTAAGAAGGAAAGTCAGCACTTCATCACTGACATCGAATCCGCGTCCAGATGCATACGCCGAGAGTGCGCCGGGCAGGTCGTCCTGCGGGATCGGCAGCAATTCAAAGGCGAGCCCACTGCCCATCCGGGTGCGAATGTCGTCTCGCATTGCCCATTGACCGGGTGGAGTTTGGCCGGACGCCACGGTCACACCGCCGGACTGGGATACATGATTGAACGCAGTGAACAACCAGGCCTGTTGCTCAGCTGTGAGCTGATCGGCGTCATCGACGCAGAGAATTCGGGCGCAGACGAACGGATCAACCGGAAAATGCGAAGCAGCGTTGAGCAGCAAAGCAGCCGAGGTCGGGCCTGTCCCGACTGCTGCCAACAAGTGCGATTTGCCCACCGAACGCCCGCCCCAAAGCACCACGGCGTTTGCATCGGATTCGCCGACGCCCGAGTCGAGTGCCAGCAAGCGCGCGACCGCCTCGCCGTTATCTCCCACGACAAAGTTGTCGAAGCGCGGCGGTTCAGGCAAAAAGAAATCAAATGGAATCTGTGGCGCGATCGCCATAACTAGCGCTTCCGAATTAAGCCGCAGGGGGAACGGGTGGCGCGATTTCGGCGTGAGCCAGGCTGCGCTGCATCACTCGCAACGCCACCAACAGCGCCGCGCTTGCGGGCAGAGCCAGCAACACACCGACAAAACCGAACAATTGCCCAAATGCCATCAGGGCAAAAATCACGGCCAGCGGATGCAGCCCGATACGATCACCGACCAAATACGGCGTCAGCGCAAAACCTTCCAAAATCTGCCCAACACCGAATATCACCGCCACGGCAATGATCGGTCCCGCTGTTGAAAACTGCGTCAGCGCAGCCAGCATCCCAAGCATCATGCCCATACCAAAGCCGATGTACGGAATAAACACGAGCAATCCCGTCACCAAACCCACCGGCAACCAAAACTGCAAACCCGCCAGCTTGAGCGCAATACAGTAATA